>ONLJ01000062.1 GCA_900318605.1 uncultured Rhodospirillaceae bacterium
GAAATGCTCGGCGCAAAAAAAGGCTCGGTTGTTCATGCCGTGCCGATGGAGGATTTCGGCGGATTGCATCCGGATCCGAACTTGATTTATGCCAAAGAATTGGTTGATTTTATGTATTCGGATAAGGCCGCTGATTTCGGTGGTGCCAATGACGGCGATGGCGACCGCAATATGATTTTGGGTAAAAAATTCTTTGTTTCGCCGAGCGACAGTCTGGCAATCTTGACCGATAATTATAAGTATATTCCGGCTTACAAAGACGGAATTTACGGTGTTGCAAAGTCGGCGGCAACTTCAACAGCGGTAGGGCGTGTGGCTGAAGCTTTGAAAATCGGATATTATGAAGTTCCGACCGGTTGGAAATATTTTTGTAATTTAATGGATAGTAATCGCATAACTTTCTGCGGCGAGGAAAGCTTCGGAACCAGTTCAAGCCATATCCGCGAAAAAGACGGAATCTGGGCGATTCTGTTCTGGCTTAATATTATCGCAGCAACCGGAAAATCGGTGGAAGAAATTACCCGCGATCATTGGAAAAAGTATGGCCGCAGCTATTATATGCGCAACGATTATGACGGAATCGACAAGGAGGTTGCCAACAATCTTATGGCTGATTTGGAGGCAAAACTTCCGAGTTTGAAAGGCAAAACTTTCGGCGATTTTACCGTTTCAGATGCCAAGCCGTTTATCTATAATGATCCGGTGGACGGGAGTTCTACCAAAAACGGTATGATGGTTTATTTCACCGATAAGTCACGTATTGTTTTTCGCCTTTCGGGAACAGGTACAAACGGTGCGACTTTGCGTGTGTATCTCGAACGTTTTGAGAATAAAAACTTTGATGAAGATTTGGTTGAAATGCTCGAAAGCCTTGCCGATGTATCGCGTAAAATTGCGGAAATACCTGAGCGTACCGGTAAGACAAAAGCGGATTTGTTAACTTAAAAAAACGGAATATCAATGCTTAAAGATATAAGAAAAAGGCGTCCGGATCGCAAGTTGGAGAGGAATCTCCTGTTGCTTGCTTATACGGTAATGCTTATGTCTTTAAGCTTTTTTTCGCTGTTTGTTTATCCGCAGTATTTGATTTATATCATTATTACTGCAGTGGTCTTAAATATTTTTGCAATACTTATAACCATCAGGATTATGAAGGTCAGTGAAACGGCAATCGGTTTCGGTGCTTTGGCCGGAGAAATTATCTCAGATGAAAGTAAATATCAGCGTGTCGATAATATGAACGGAGAAATTGTTATCGCCAATAAGTCGGCAATCAATTATTTCGGAGAGCAGAACATCGGCAATTATTTTTCGCAAAACATAATCAAAACCGATGCCAATAAACTGGATTTGCAAAAACTTTATTCCTCAATTAAAAATTTGCAGCCGGCGATTGTCGAATTATCGGTAAACCCGCGCGAAAACAGTGTATTCGTAACCGAGGAATGGTTCAGAGTGAGTGTTAAGCCGATTTATCTCAATAAAACCGATATTTTTGAGGGTAAATATTCATTAAAAAGAATCCAAAAGGAAACTTATTTGTATTGGGTAATCGAGAATATTACCGCTTATAAAAATATGGAACAGGTTTTCAAAACCGAACGCTCGGAAAGAGAAGATTTTGTTGATTCTCTGCCGGTCGGTTTATATGTTACGGATTTGGGTGGGACTATTGAATATATGAACAGTACCTTATCCGAATGTTTGAAGTTGAAAAAAAATGAGGCGTTGGGGCGAAAAATCAGCGATTTTATCGTGAATACAGCTGATGAGTTCGGTGAGGCCGATAAGGATTTCTTCGGAACGGCTCAGCTCAAGATAATGGGAAAAACGCTTGATGTGTTTGTTACTCATAAGACTATGATAAGAGACGGAATTAAAAAAATCCGCGGGGTTATAGCATGGAATCTTCCGAGTGATTCGGATTTGCTTTCTTCTCTGAACAAAATGAAAGACAGTTTTGAGCGACTTTTTGATACAATGCCTATCGGAGTTGTTTTTGCCGATAAAAAACAAAAGATAATTGATGTAAACCATAACGCCGAAATTATTTTTAATAAAGAGAAAAAAGACTTTGTCCAGTTTAAGTTGGCAAATTGTTTTTCCAAAGGTGCGGAAAAGAGTTTTAAGGATGTGGTTGCATCTTATGCAAAAAATGACGGTAAAGTGTTTAATTTTGAGACAACGTACGAAGATAAAAAGCTGCATATTCAGATAAATCCGTTGATTTACAGCCACTCCGAAAATTCGGACGATATTGAAGGAATGATTGTTTTTGCTCGTGATATATCAAACGAGAGCAATTTGGAACAACAGGTTTCTCAGGCACAAAAAATGCAGGCATTCGGTCAAATGGCCGGTGAAGTTGCACATGATTTCAACAATTTGCTGACTGCTATCATCGGTTATTGCGACTTGCTGATTCAGCGCCACGGTGTCGGCGATCCGTCGTTTTCTGATTTGATGCAGGTAAAGCAAAATGCCAACCGTGCTGCCGGTTTGGCGCGTCAAATGCTAGCTATTTCAAGAAAACAGCCGTTGAACCCGAAATTGATTAACGTTGCCGAAGCGTTTATGGAAACCGAACATTTACTTTCAAGATTTGTCGGTGAGCAAATTAAAATGAAAATAAATTGTGCTTCAGGTATCGGGTGTATTCGTTTTGATCCTGTTCAGTTCTCTCAAGTAATGATAAATCTGGCGATAAATGCTCGTGATGCGATGGAAGGAAAAGGTATTTTAACCATTACTTCACGCTCAGAACATTTAAGCGAACCATATCGTTTCGGAGATTTTATGGTGCAGTCGGGCGATTTTGTGGTTATCAGTGTCAGCGATACAGGTTGCGGTATCAGTGAAGAGAATTTAAATCGCATTTTTGAGCCGTTTTTTACTACCAAAAAACATTCGGCAACTTCGGGAACAGGTTTGGGTTTGGCGGTGGTTTATAATATTGTTCATCAAACAGGAGGATTTATTAAAGTCAACAGTGAACTCGGTAAAGGTACGACTTTTGAAATTTATCTGCCGGAATTTGCCGATGAAATCAAAGAGCAGGAAGTTGTCAGTCAAGATGAAAATATTATTCGCAACAAAGACGGAAATGCCGTTTTGACAATGGTTCCGCCGGTAAATTCGGCAGATGAAAAGCCGATTCTGGGTATGAATATTTTTGAATTTGACAGCCGCCGTTCGTTTGCGCTCAATCCGGAAAACACACACATTTTGTTTGTTGATGATGAAGATGCAGTGCGTAGTGTCGGCGCTCGCGGATTGAAGCGCAAAGGGTTTGAAGTTACCGATTGTATATCGGCGGAAAATGCGCTCGAGCATATCAATAACGGCGAAAAATTCGATATGCTGATAACCGATATGATGATGCCGGGAATGAGCGGTGCCGATTTGGCAAAAGAAATCCATGCAAAATTACCGGAAATAAAAATCATACTGGCATCGGGATATTCCGAGGAAATCGCACGCAAAGAATTGGCCGGAAGTCAGGATTTTTATTTTATGAGTAAGCCTTACAGCTTAGATGATTTAACCAAAAAAGTTATGGAAGTGCTTAATAAAAATGAGTGATATCAAGCCGCGACAAACCGCTTTTTCATTCGGCACCGAACCTGAAATGAGTCGGAATGATTTTATGGTTTCGAATTGTAATCGGGAGGCTTTTTTTGTTATCGAATCGTGGCCGAATTGGGTGGCAAACGGAGCGGTGTTATATGGTCCGAAAGGATGCGGAAAAACTCATCTGGCTCATTTATTCAGTGAAAAAATCAATCAAATGAGCCTAAAGCCGTTCAAAATTCCTTTCTATGAATGCAAGCAGGTAAATATGAAAAATGTCGGGCGTATCTGCAGTTCTTCCGATATTATCATTATGGAAAATCTCAACAATCAGGTTAATCAGGAAGCTTTGTTTCATCTGTTCAATCATTTTAACGAAGAAGGAAAATATATGCTTTGGACTGCTGAAATTCCACCGGCGAGAATGAGTTTTTCGCTTAAAGATTTCGGTTCGCGTATCAATATGCTTCCGGCAATCGAAATTAAAGAACCCGATGATATGATGTTGAGAGCATTGGTTGTGAAACTTTTTAACGACAGGCAGATGACAATAAATCCGGATATTTTGGAATATATAATCAATAATACCGAGCGGTCGTTTGCTTATGTTGAGAGTTTAGTAAGGGAAATTGATGAAATTTCTCTTGCATATAAAACCGCAGTGAATTATAAAGTTGTTAAAGAGGCGTTGGAAAATTTGAATAACGCCAATGAAAGAGAACCGGATTTATTTTCAGATAGTGAAAGGTAGTAAGTGATGGAAAATTTTTTGTTGCGTCAAAAATGGGTTGGTTTTTTAACTGTTATTACGGTTTCGGTACTGTTTGCTTTTTATCTGGCGGGAAAAGCTTCGGATGCATATCTCGACATTGAACCGAGTATTGCCAGAGAAGCGGGATATTTTTTGCCGATTACTTTTGAAAAAGGGCAGATTGTGTCGCCGAGAAACACTATTATAGAAAGAACCTACGGCACACCGCAAAATCCTTATAAAGTGGTACTTAATACCGAGGTCGATGATTTGAACGTTGCCGAACTTTCTACCGGTATTTATTTTACTCGCAACAAGGTTTATTCTTATGATGCAACAAAAGGGGAAACCAAAATTCAAAGTATGGAGAAATTCCCAGATGCCAAACTGACAAGACAGGACCTTACCGATTTTATGGAAAAAATCGGGAAGTATTTGAATCCGACTTTGTTTTTTGTGATATTTACGTTTGTTGCGGTTTATATCGGTTTGATGGCTTTGTTCGGAACGGTTATTATGCACTGGTTGTTTAAAAAGTTGTATAATGCTGATTTTGCATTGACTTTAAGGGTTAATGTGCTGGCTTTTGTGGCTTTGTTTGTAATCAGCGTATTTTTAAATGTTTATTTCGGCTTGATTGTTACGCTGCTGATTATGATTGCCTGCAATTATCTGGCAAATATTATGCTCGAAAACAAAAAGGCCTGATTTGTCATAAAAATTTAACCAAAAACAACGGGTTGTGCGATTGACTTTTGCTTGTGTAAGGTGTAAAATGTTACCCAGTGCGGAGTTATTGCTCGGAGAAAAATGATGAAAAAAACGATAGTTTGGATTTGTCTGTCTTTAATTATGTTTGCTTTATCTGTTGTGGAAAAGGCGAATGCCAACAGTTGTTTTTTGGCCACGGAAGACGGTTCTTCCGCAAATTGCGACAGCGGTACAGCTCAAGCAGGATTGCCGGTTCACGGAGCTTATAATTACAGTAAAAAAGGAACTCGTTCACTATGCAATAACGTTAATGTTTTTGCCGATCAGGCTCAAGCTTTGCAATATGCAAAATCACATGAGTATGATTCTGTGCAAGCTTCAGCAGGATGTTACAGACCAAAATGTACATACGAAACCGAAGCAGCTTGTGCACCGCAAAACAGTGGTAAGACCTGTTGTAAAAGCCTTGTAAATGGCAAATGTTGGCACGAGTGCGATTTGTGTCGATTTAACAGCATACATAACTCTTATTATCCGTATGCCGATACCCTTCTTGAGGAATGTGAACTGGTCGGCGCTGGCACCATGCCTTCGGCATCTTTTGCCTTAAGCGATAGTAACAGCGCCAAAAATTACGGAATTTCGGAATTGAGAAATCTTGAAAACAGAGATCTTTCAACAGATGAAGCTTGGTATTGTAATTTGAATAACGTCGTAGAGGGAATGGAAAATGTAAAGAAAATCATAGACAAGTGCATTACCAAAGCCCAAAGTACTAAAATGGTTAAGGGGTATAAAACTACCGGTGTGGTAAGTAAAGCTGACTATCTGTGTATTAAAGGGCGTAAATTTTCTCTGCCTAATACAAGCAATATTCAAAATATTAAAAATTTCGTGAAAGTATATGGTTGTCCGCTTTCGGCTGTGCAGTGCGATGCTACTTCGACAGACAATTATAAAAAATATTTTAATAGTGCAGAAGCTTGTGAAACTAATATGCTTAATACCGAACATAATAACAGTCCTTGCGCGGTGGTAGTAACTTATCGCGATTATGCCGATCAGGAGTGTTGGCACGGAGCAAAAAAATGTTACGAATACGGACATGATGATTATCGGGTGGGTAATTATAATTCCCTGACTTGTCCGACGGGAAGTAATACCCATGTGGAAGAATATAAAAACAAAGATGGACATACAGTCAGGCTTGATGGTAAAAAATGCGGTATTTGTGAATGCGATTCGGGATTTTACCGCCTGAGTTTATGCAATCAAATGACCTATGAAGTGGTTCGCGACTACTATGATTCAAAGCATAAATGCTCGGATCGCGGGTATAAGTTGGAAAGAATTTTGGAAATTAGCGGATGTACTCCGCCGACATCTTGCAGTGCTTGTCCGTACAGCGCCAAATTCTGGCGATGCGATGAGGCGCAAGGATCTTGCGAAGCATGCGGATATACCGTTAGAGAAGAAGATAAAATCATCGGTAAAAGTTATACGGCTTGTCCGTACAGTGATACCCGTTGGAAGTTAAATAATTAAGGAGTAATGTCATGAAAAAGCTACTCTTTACAGTCGTTTTTTTGATTTTGGTGGTGGTGGCGGATTTTGCCAATGCCGGTGCTTTGGGGGATAGTCATGTGGAGGCTGTTTGTAAAAAGGAAAATCCTACTTGTGCCGATTTATATTACACCAAAACCACCAGTGAGAAAAACAGTTATATGGATGCCAATCAGGGATGGGTTTGTTCCGAGTGTCCGTTGTCGCCCGACAGATGGGCTTGTGTCCAGCGCGGTATTTCTTATGCTGCGGAAGTAGTGGATGATATCCCTGATATTACCGGTTCTATACCGACTTGCGGTAAGTTCCCGTCTTGTGCCGAAATGGGATATAAATTAACTGCTGCCGGTGTCGGAAAAATACGTGCCGATCGTAATTGTTCGGCCTGTCCGTTTGATGGCAGAAGATGGGCTTGTGTCGGTCCGAGCGGAGTATTGAAAGTTAATTAGCCGAAAAATATCACAGAGTTTTTGTTGCGCTTGAATACCAGTAATATGCCGGTTGTGCCGACAATTAAATATAATCTTGAACTGAGCCGGTAAATTTTTCGGCGTTTAGGAAGTTTCAACGGCAGCTTGTTTAATATTGCTCTCATAAATGTTGTTTCTGAAATATGAAGGTTAAAACAAAAATGCCGGCCGAAATTTCAAACCGCATAGGAGAAAGTAGGCCGGCGAAAAATATATAAGCAGAACTAATCTTTGTGGCGGAAGGTAATTCTCCCTTTAGTTAAATCATAAGGTGTCATCTCAATATCAACCTTGTCACCGACCATAACTCTGATACGGAATTTGCGCATTTTGCCGGCCGTGTGTGCCAAAATTTCAACACCGTTTTCCAAACGCACACGAAACATTGCATTCGGTAATTTTTCGGTTACTTCGCCGGTTAATTCCAAAAGTTCTTCTTTACTCATTAAAAAACCTCTTATAAATTCGTTATTGTGAATGTATAAACTCATATATTTAATTATGCAAGCAATTTTTGCGGGATATCAGCCGAAAACATTTTAAGCCGAGATATAAATATAAGTTCTTGACTTATTTTTGCTATCTTTTTATATTGTAGTAAGAAACAAAAAAAACGAGGAAAAAATGAGAATATTTGCTTTTGTGTTGACGATGTTGTCGATTTACTGTTGTGAAGCTTGGGCAAAAGACGAAGTCGTAAATTGCGTAACCGAAGATAATCTCCAGTTTTGTGTTAATGAAAAAGGAGAGCCGATTACGGGTAAAGTTTCAATAAAATATGAAAACGGACGGACAAGGTCGTTGGAAAATTTGAAAAACGGCTATCGTAACGGCTTGGTTACGGAATTTGATGAAGACGGTTCCTTGAAGAAAAGATCGTATTACAAAATGGGAGTAGAAAACGGCGACTACAAACTCTATCATAAAAATCGTCAGTTGAAATTGATAGCCAATAAAAAAGAAGGAATTTTACACGGAAATTCCGAAATTTATGATGAAGAGGGAAATCTAATCGGAAAAATTTCCTATAACAAGGGTCGGGTTAAAAACGGATTCTGTCGTAAGTCGGCTAAGAGCAGAAAAGAACGTTTGACGTTTTTTGAAATTCAAAATTTACCTGATAATTTCTTGGTTACATGCGGTCAATGATGAAAACGGGATTGATTTTGGAGGGCGGTGCGCATCGCGCAATATATACGGCCGGTGTGTTAGATGTGTTTATCGAAAATAATATTGTTTTTGACGGAGTGGTCGGAGTTTCGGCCGGTGCAATCCACGGCGGTTCGTATGTCGCCGGTCAAAAGGGGCGAAATATCGGGTATACTCTTAAATATGCCGGCGATAAGCGCTATATGAGTTTTTATTCGTTTTTTACTACCGGCGATTTGGTCGGCAAGAAGTTTTGTTATGAAGATTTGCCCGATAAATTGGTGCCTTTTGATTATCAGTCATTTAAAAAAGCTAAAACCAAATTTTATGTAACCTGCTCAAATTTGGAAAGCGGAAAGGCCGATATTATCGAAATTAAAGATATGAGAAAGCAAATGGATTGTTTGCGTGCTTCGGCTTCCATGCCTTTTGTTTCACAAATAGTCGAGATTAACGGAGCAAAATATCTTGATGGCGGAATATCCGACAGTATCCCGCTGCGGGCGTTTCAAAAAATGGGATATCGAAAGTGTGTGGTGGTTGAAACTCGTCCGGAAGGCTATGAAAAAAAGCCGAATCCGTTCGCTTGGCTATCTAAAATTGTTTATCGTAAATATCCGAATTTCGTTAAGGCAATGTGCTTACGGCATAATGACTATAATACCGAGCTTTATGATATTAAGACGGCGGCCGAAAAAGGAGAAATTTTCTTGATAAGACCGAGCAAGAGTTTGAAAATAAGCCGTATGGAAAAAGATAAAGAAAAAATTAAAGAGATGTATGAACTGGGGTGTGAAGATGCCCGAAAGGTTGTAGCCGATATTAAAAAATTCTTAGCGAAAAAATAAATGTTTGAGCATCTTTAATTTGTTATTTGACGGTATATATCTTCCTTAAAAGAGGAGGTTAATATGAATAAGCCATCGATTTTGTTGTTAAGTTTTTTATCGGCCGTTACTGTTTTGGCGCAAAATGATATGCTTGAAAATATCAATACGGAAATTAAAGAAACGATTATTGAGCCGCAATATAATTTTGCTTCCGATGCCGACAGTCCTAATGTTGAAGTTGCGCCTTTGGCTGTTAATGCCGAAGATCAAGATGTTCCGCTTGAACCTGCGGTCAGCGAAGAAGTCGAAGTAAATGTCGATTCTAAGGCCGATGAAAATAATTGAAAAGTTTTTAATAATGTAAAAAAATGCCTGTTTTTTTTTACAAAAAAACAAGCATTAGTTTGGTCTTAAAATAAAATCAATAACTGCGGGCATAGATGACGTCAAGTGTTGCATCTTTGCCGGTTAAAAGGCATTTTCCTTTAGTTCCGCTTTGGTCAAACGGAATACAGCGTATCGTGATTTTCATCGACTTCAAGATTTCTTCACTTAACGGATCGCCGCACCATTTTCCGCGCACAAAGGCAACTTTGCCTTGTTTGCCGTCTTCAATCCACTCGTTGGATTGCGCAAAATAAGCGGCAAATTCTTCCGGAGTTGTAATATCGGTGCGGATATTGTTTTCTAAGCGCTGTTTTGCTTTTTTAAACATCAATTTTTGCAGTTCTTCCAAGCGCTTACCGATATTGGCAATAAATTCCTCAGTTTTCATAATTTTTTTGCCTTCCGGCGTTCCGAAGAAGATGCGCTCTTTAACCATTATACCATCATTTTCGATATCACGCAAACCGATTTCGCAAACAACAGGAGCTCCTTTTCTAATCCATTCCCACACCTTATCAACGCTCGGTTTATCTCTGGTATCAATTTTGGTGCGAAGTTTTTCGCCGAATGCGGTTTGTGTTTTTAGCTGAGTTTGAATTTTCGCTATGTAATCAAAAATTTTTTCAGAATCATCATTCTTTTTAATTACCGGCACAAATACGATTTGATATGGTGCAACATGCGGCGGAACAACCATTCCGTTGTCGTCGGCGTGGCACATAATCGTACCGCCGATTAAGCGTGTTGAAACACCCCACGAGGTAGTATAAGCAAATTCCGGCTCGTTGTTCTGATTGGTAAATTTAATGTTTGCCGACTTGGCAAAATTCTGCCCCAAGAAGTGCGAAGTTCCGGCTTGCAGAGCCTTACCATCTTGCATCATTGCTTCGATACAATATGTATCAATCGCGCCGGGAAACTTTTCGTGTTCCGGCTTACGGCCGACCAAGACCGGCATAGCTAAAGCATTTTCACTAAAATCTCGGTAAACTTCAAGCATTTTAACGGTTTCGGCTTCGGCTTCTTTCATGCTGGCATGAACTGTATGTCCCTCTTGCCACAAAAATTCACGAGTGCGCAAAAACAGGCGAGGGCGCATTTCCCAACGTACCACATTCGCCCATTGGTTGAGTAAAATAGGTAAATCGCGGTATGAGTTTACCCATTTGGCAAATGAATCGGCAATAATCGTTTCGCTGGTCGGACGGACAATTAACGGCTCTTCCAAAGGTGAGGCCGGTTTCAGTTTGCCGTCTTCATTGACAAGGCGGGAGTGGGTAACAACCGCCATTTCTTTGGCAAAACCTTCAACATGGTCGGCTTCTTTTTGAAAAAATGAAAGCGGAATGAACATCGGGAAATAGTAATTTTCGTGTCCGGTTTCTTTGATTTTTTCATCTAAAACTCGCTGAATACGTTCCCAAAGTCCGTATCCCCATGCCTTCATAACCATACAGCCGGGAGATACCGAGTTTTCTGCCATATCGGCTTCGGAAACAACTTCCTGATACCACTGCGGATAATTTGCTTTGCGTGTTGTTTTCATTGCCATTTTTATTCTCCTATCTGAGCTCGCCGCCGGTTTTTTTGCCGACTTCGACAATAACTTTGTTCATCAGGTTTTCGATATCTTTATCGGTAAAAGTTTGCTCTAATGGTTGAAAAGTCAAGGCAATCGCCAATGACTTCTTACCTTGCGGTAAGTTTTCGCCTTCGTAAACATCGAAAACGCGTACATCGGTAATATGAGTGCGATCGGCATTTTTTGCCGCGGCGATTACGTTTGCCGCACTGACATTTTTATCCAGAACAAATGCCAAGTCTTTATCGACCGGTTGGAACGGCGAAAGCTCAAGCTTTTTACGGGCTTTTACCTGCTTTTTAGGTAACGGAATATTATTTAAGTTTACTTCAAAAGCAACTACACGTGTTTTGATGTCGAGTGCCTTCAAAACGCTCGGGTGAATTTCGCCAAAGTAAGCCAGAACATTTTTGCCTAGGCGAATTGTTCCTGAACGTCCCGGGTGATAATATTCCGGAGCATCTAAGGTGATTTGCGGGTTTTCATAAGGACCTTTGGCCGCGGCAATAACCGCTAAAGCATCAGCTTTGACATCAAATACGTCATATTCTCTGGCGCTGTGAGCCCAATCTTTTTTGGCGCTCATACC
>ONLJ01000051.1 GCA_900318605.1 uncultured Rhodospirillaceae bacterium
GGTGTTGCCGTAATCAAAGTCGGCGGTGCTTCCGAAGTTGAAGTTAAGGAGAAAAAAGACCGCATTGATGACGCATTGCACGCAACCCGTGCCGCGGTTAAAGAAGGTGTGGTTGCCGGCGGCGGAACAGCCTTGATTTATGCAACTCATGCCTTAGAAAAAGTTAAAGGTGCAAATCAAGACCAGAACGTCGGTATTGATATTATTCGCAAGGCTTTACAAGCTCCTCTGCGCCAAATTGCTGAAAATGCCGGTGTTGATGGTGCGGTTGTTGCCGGAAAACTTCTTGAAAGCAAGGATTGCAATTTCGGCTATAATGCGCAAGAGGGTGAATATACCGACATGATTAAAGCCGGTATTGTTGACCCGACGATGGTGGTTAGAACTGCTTTGCAGGATGCGGCTTCAGTCGGCGGATTGTTGATTACTACAGAAGCAATGGTAACCGAAGTTCCGGAAGATAAGTGCCACTGTCACGATGGTGCTGCCGGTGCCGGAATGCCTGGCGGAATGTATTAGTTTTCTAAAGTTCGCAAATTATTATAAACATCCTTTCAAATTGTTAATGTGGAGCTCTGTCGAAAAAAATTTTTTCGGCAGAGTTTTTTTGTTGCAAAACAGCAGAAACTTTGATATTATTTTGTCCAGAGGGATAAAATGCAAAAAAAAGAAGCTTACGATATCATCGCTGATTTTTCCGAAAAATCTTCCAATCCGGATGATTTTGAGTTTACAGATTTTTCCGAAACCGTTGAAAAGACGGCGACAGCGCTTAAACAATATCCCGAATTGGCAAAATATATCGATTCGGACTTTGTTTATACGATGAAAAATCATTATGATGGTCATTTTGCATTGGCTTACACTCAGATTTTCTCGCAGATAATGAGGTCTAAAAACTCGGCCGAGCAGGTAATTTATCTGCAAAAACTGGAGGGGGCGAATCCTTTCCTGCTTGAAGATCTTGAAAATTGTGCCGTAGAACAAAATCCTGACTTGCTTGATGATGTTTTCAACAAAAGGCTGCAATATATTTATGAAAAAGATAATTTGTTTATTCCGCAGCTGATGAATTTGGTCATCAAAGCCCCCACGGCGGAAAAATGCGAAAAGATGTTGCAAAAAGCTTTCGGTAAAATCATGCCGGTGGCGGTGCATAACAAGAATATGACACAAATATCGCAGATTTATCATAAATATCCTCAGCTTCTTGACCGCGTTTTTGAGATCATAAAAAAAGAGAAAAACAGTAAGCGTTATTTGGAGGCCTTAACCGGAGTTGCTTTGTTTGATGATTGTAAAGCAGAAGATGTGTTGTGCCTAATGCGCGATAGGGTTGAACAAGGACCTCGGGACGAGTATTTATTGCAAAAATATTATGCTAATCTTAAAACCATAAGTGATGAATTTCCGCGATTTAAGCTAATGGCGCAAGATTTCGGGCGCAATGCTCTGAATTTTAAGGAAAACAATAAAAATTGCAAAAAGCTGGCAGCAAGATTATTGGAAGATGAAGAAGTTTTGCTTTCCAATATCTCGGTCGGCGAAAAAACCAAAGTGAGCAGGGCAAATCCGTACGGTTATAAAAAAGTCGGGCGAATCGATAATAATGAAACGAGTGTTTTGTTTATCGGCGGAAACGGCTCGCTGGATGACAGGGCGGCGCACGGTTATATTAAACCGGTGGTTGAACTGATTAAACGCCATAAAATGGGCAAAAAAGTAAATGTTTACGGTTTATCGTATGATTTCGGCGACTATTTTAATCTTGATCAGGCGCTTGATGCTCAGATGAAAAAGTACGGACACAAAACTCTTCATCGTGAAGAAAACCTGAAAAATATGCACAAAGACACCGTAAATCCGCAATTTATCGAGCAGATTTTTCAAAAATTTATTTTGCCGCGAATCTCATTATTGGACGGCAGAGTCAAAACTTCGACTGATAATGCCGCGCGCAATATGAACAAGCTGAAAATCGTTGCTCATTGTTTCGGCGGTTATGTGGCGCTTAAACTTGAAGAAATGACGATGGAAAATATGAGCCGACTCGGGTATTCGCCTGAAGAACAAAAGCTGATTATCGGGCAAATGCAGGTTATTGCGATGAATCCGTATTGTCCGCTCGGGGTTCAGAAATCGGATATGTTTTCGTTGATTTCGGCGCAAGACAGGACGGTTACTCATAACAATTTCTTTGAAAAATATATCCGTCATCAGGTAAATATCGGAAAAACCGTTCCGCTGTGCTATTTTGAGAAAAAGCTCGGGAACTTTGTGCTGATAAACAAGATGTACGGCTCGGACAACCGCCGGAACATAATCGGCGATGAAAACGAACACGGCTATTTCGGTATGGCGATTCATCCTTACCATACCGAGAACGGGAAAATTGCCCTGACTTTTATGCAAAATGCCTTGATTAAAGGCTTAAAATCGGCTTTGCGTGATGAAATCAGGACTTTGAGTACGTCGGAATTGCTTACTTCATCGCCTAAGGAACGTAAGAATTTTGCCATTGCAAGTGAAAACGGTAAAAAACTGTTTGCTCAGGCGCTTGAATATACCATAGCGGAAAATAATAAGATTTTTAATCGTCGCTCATAAAGTAATTGATATTTTTTTATTAAAATCAATAATAAGCAATATTAAAATATTTAGCTCAAAAACGCCTGTTTTCCTTGAATTGAAAGCATAGGGTAATATTTGAGGAATATTCCCCGTAATAGACCGACTATTACTAAAGTAATATTGCGAGATATTTTTTTTTGTGTTAGAACTGACATCAGTAAGACATTTCGTGTTACTGAATTATATAATTTAGGAAAGGAAAAAAAGATGAATAACTTTAAAAATCAGTCCGGTCGTTCTATGATTGAAATGCTCGGCGTATTGGCTATTATCGGTGTATTGTCTGTCGGTGGTATTGCCGGTTACTCCAAGGCCATGTTGAAGTTCAAGATTAACAAGACCATCGATCAGATGGCTATGATTGCAACCAATGTTCGTACATTGTATGCTCAGCAGGCATCGTATGATATTGCTACCGCTCAAGCTTACAACATGGGCGTTATTGATGATGCAATCGGTTCTTCCATGAAAAACGTATTTAACGGCGATGTTACTGTTGATGCTAGTAGCTCTGGTGCTACCTTTGATATCGTATTTACCAATCTTCCTCGTGAAGCTTGCGTAACAGTTGCTACCAATGACTGGGGTTCTAACTATTCTTCGGGTTTGGTTGGTGTCGGTACCGGTGCTAGTGCTGAAGCAGTAGCTACAGCTTTAGGTACTTGCGCTCCTGGAGGTACAGGTTCTGCCGGCGAAACCGGTGCTTGCGTAACCGATGGTAAATCTGCTGCTTTAACAGTTTCTAAAGCTGCTAGTGGTTGTGCAAACGGTGGTGCCGTTGGTTTGAGATTTTACTGATTTCTTACCTCTAAAGGTAATCGAAAAGTCCCTGAGTTATGCTCAGGGATTTTTTTGTGTGTGAGAAAAAGTCATTACGAGGAGCATTTTTTTTATATTGTCATTACGAGGAGCGAAGCGACGTCGTAATCTCCATCGGCAAGGTACTTAACAATAAAGAAGCAATATCACGTAAGTCACTTGTTCAAGGAGATTCCTACGTCGGCGCTAAAGCGCTTCCTCGGAATGACGAATTTAAATTTATCTTGCTGTTTCTTCTGCTTTGAGTTGCAATTCAAGCCAGCGGTTTTCTTTTTCCTCCAAGTCGAGCTTGTTTTGTGCCAGTTTGCCGGTCAGTTCATCAAACTTTTGCGGATCATCGGTATAGAGATTGGCATTGCCGAGCGCAATCTCGATAGCCTTATTTTCTTCTTCCAGTTTAGCGATTTCTTTAGGCAGATTTTCAAGCTGATACTTTTCATTAAAGCTTAGTTTTGCCGTGCGGTTTTTCTCACGCGCCATAACCGGAATATGTTTTGCCGCCGGAATAGGTTTTTGTGTCTTTCCTTTTAATTTTTCAAGCAGTTCAGAATAAGTACCGACATGCTCATAAACTGAGCCTTTGCCGTCCATATACAAAACCGAGGTCGCAACTTTATCCATAAAATCACGGTCGTGGCTGACAATCAAAATCGTGCCGGCATATTCATCCAAAACTTCTTGCAACAAATCAAGCGTGTCCATATCCAAATCATTGGTCGGTTCATCTAAAACGAGGAAGTTTGATTTTTGCGCCAAAATCAATGCCAACATCAAACGATTTTTCTCGCCGCCTGACAGCGCCGATACCGGCATTTGAGCCTGTTCCGGCTTAAACAAAAAATCTTTCAAATAGGCGACAACATGGCGGAAATGTCCGCGCACCCAGATGTGGTCGCCCTCATTGCAAAGGGTTTTCCACAAAGTCTTTTTGCCGTCTAAGGTTATGCGGTTCTGGTCAAAATAGGCTTCTTCAAGGTTTTTACCGATTCTGATAAATCCCGAATCCGGCTCTAGGCGTTTGGTCAAAAGCTTGATAAGTGTGGTCTTGCCTGAGCCGTTTGGTCCGACAATACCGAGCTTATGCCCTTTAATCAGGCGCAAGGAGAAATCTTTGACAATCTGGCGCTCGCCGAAAGCCTTATAAACGTGTTTGGCTTCAATTACCAGCTTTGAACGCAATTCGGCGGTTTCAACTTCCATATTGACCGAGCCGATTTGTTTTATTTGTTCACGGCGCTGTTGGCGGAGTTGTTGCAGGCGGCGCAGTCTTCCCATGTTGCGCTTGCGGCGGGCAGTTACACCTTTATGTAACCACTCGGTTTCTTCGGCAATTTTTTTATTTAAGGCTTTTTGTTCTATGATTTCCTGCTCCAAGCACTGATCCTGCCATTCTTCAAAGAAAGAAAATCCTTTGTTATTGCGGCGCAAAATTCCGCGGTCAAGCCAAAATGTGGTGCGGGAAATATGGTTTAAAAATGCGCGGTCGTGGCTGATTATGATGACCGCACCGGAAAATTTTTGCAGATATTCTTCTAATTTTTCAATCGCCGAGATATCTAAGTGATTGGTCGGCTCATCAAGGAGCAAAATATCAGGCTCGCCGATCAAAGCTCGTGCTAGTGCGGCTTTGCGCCGTTCTCCGCCGGAAGCTGTTTGGGGATTCTGCTCGGCATTGATGGAAAAATATTCAATCAAAATATCGGCACGATACGATTGATTCGTTTCCTGTTTTCCAAGTCCGGCTTCGACAACTTCGCGTAAGGTTTTGAAACCTTCAAAATCAGGTTCCTGCGGCATATAACCGATTTTTATCCCCGGTTGAACAAAAAATTCGCCGTCATCAGGTTCAATTTCTTGAGCGATAACTTTTAATAGTGTGGATTTTCCGCTTCCGTTGCGCCCGACAAGACAAATTTTATCGCCGCGGTTGATGTATAAATTTACATCTGAAAACAACGCCTTAAGTCCAAAACTTAACTTAACGCCTTTAATTGTAGATATCGGAGCTTCAAACTGCATCTTTATTTTCCTCTAACAACTACATATATTAAAAGATAAAAGATTACAAGAGTTTTATTTTTTTGCCTTGCAAGCAGATTTTTTTCGTATTATTATGCTTGAGCGATGATTTTTCAAATTAAGGATTTATTGATGAAAAAAATTGTGGTTATAGGATTGTTTCTGCTGTGGAGTAACGCTGTCAGCGCTCAGGCGATTGACTTGCTTTCCGGCGATTTGACCATGCCGGAAAATGAGCAGAAAGTCGAAGATGAAAAAGATATCAGTCAGGAAGCATTGAAAGAAGATGTTGACAGCACTGAAGTTGAAGAAGATTCCGGAGATTCTTTTTTTAGTTTTATCACTAAACCGATTGCCAAGTTGTTTTTAGCTGATGAAGAAGTTGTTGATTCTGACGGTAAAAAAGAAACGTTTTTAGAGCAGAATCTGCGCCTTGCCAGCAAAGGAGATGCTGAAGCGCAAATGAATCTCGGATATATGTATCTTTATGGCAATAACGGAGTTGAGCGTGATTTTGATAAGGCATTCAAATATTATAATATGGCGGCCGAGCAGGATAATCCGATTGCGCTTAATAATGTCGGGAGCCTTTATTTTAACGGAATAGGAGTGGAAAAAAATCGTTCCGAAGCAATAAAATATTTCAGAAAATCGGCTCAGCTCGGTAATGATAATGCCGCTACCAATCTGGCATTTATTTATCTTACCGGAAATAATAATGACAGCGACAGGAATAAACAAGCCATAAGACTGTTTCAACAAGCGGCAAAAAATGGTAATAAATTGGCTGAGTTTATGCTTGGATATGCTTATTATCGGGGGTTTACAGTGGATCCTGATAATTATGCAGCTTTTAAATTGATAAAAGATGCAGCCGATGAAAAAGCGGAATTTGATGAGGCTCAACTGGTTCTGGGTGAGATGTATGCAAACGGTTATGGTACGGTGCAGAATTATGTTAGTGCCGTCAGCTATTATACCCGAGCGGTAAATCAAGGAAACACCGAAGCATATACGGAACTGGCAAAAATTTATGCCGGCGGAAAAGTGGCACAAAGAAATATGGTAAAGGCTCACGCTTTGTTTAATATTGCCGCTTCCGAGGGAAATGTTAAAGCTGCCGAGTTGCGCGATGAAATAGGTCAACTTATGAAACTTGAAATGTTGCTGGAAGCTCAAAAGGAAGCCCAAAATTTTAAGCCGGAAGCTTCGGAGCTTACTTCTTATGTTCGACAAACTTTCGGTAATAATGTGCGTAATTATATTGACAAACACATAAAAACAGTTAAGAAAGTTGATACCAACGAGGAAAAAAACAAAAAAGAAAAGAAAGAAGAAAAAAAAGGAGCTAAGCTGTTATGACAAGGAGTAAAAAAGCACTCTTGAAAAAAATTATTTCATGGTCGGGATTGTTTTTTTTCGCCTTGGCGGCATTTATGATATATCATCAGTTGTCTCGCTATACCTTAAGTGAAATCAAAGAAGCTATTTTGAGTGTTCCGGCGCGCAATATCGTGTATGCATGTATTGCTTCATTTTGCGGGTATGTGGCGCTGTCGTCGTATGATTTTTTGGCGCTGAAATATATCGGCAAAAAGTTGGCATATTGGCGCTGGATGTTTGCCGGTTTTATCGGATTTTCGGTCAGTAATAATGCCGGACATGCCATCGTTTCCGGTGGTGCAATTCGTTTCAGGTTGTATTCGCGCTGGAGAGTTACCGCTTCGGATATCGTTAAAATGGTAACGTTTTCAGGGTTTACTTATTTGGTGGCATGCTTTTTCCTGATTATTATCGGTTTTGGTTGTTCTCCGCATCATTTGGGTTCGGATTCCGCCGGTTATTTTGTTAATTGGATCTTAGTGGTGTTTTCTGCTATCGGTTTGTTGTTTTATTTTTGGTTCAGCACTTATTACGGAAAGCCGATTGTCATTAAAGAAGTTGAATTTGCTCCTCCGGGCTTTAAAATGGCACTCTCGCAAGTAATTATCGGTAGTATCGATATTTTGATGGCCTCGCTGGTGCTTTATTCGATTTTGGAACATTTTATGGATATTCCGTTCATTACGTTCATTGGTACTTTTATTATTGCTCAGGTTTTGGGTGTATATAGTCAGGTTCCCGGAGGACTGGGAGTTTTTGAGGTTATGTTCTCTAATCTTCTGCCTGATGACGATGCTAATCAAGCTACGATATTCGCTATTTTGATTTTGTATCGAATAATTTATTATCTGTTGCCGCTCATTATTTCCGGTATTGTTCTGGTAATTTATGAGCTGGGATTGGCAAGAAGAAAAAATCAGCTGAAACTTAAAAAAAATATTGACAAGTGAAATTTCATGATGTAATAATCAGCTTGCTCATGGCGGGGTAGCTCAGTTGGTTAGAGCAGCGGAATCATAATCCGCGTGTCGAGAGTTCGAATCTCCCCCTCGCTACCAGTTTTACGGCCGGAGAGATATCGGTCGTTTTTTTGTTTTAAAGACGGACAGCTCAATATGAAAATGTATCATTACATAAAAAAAGGCAATAATGCCGAAAAAGCGGGGATTTTATCGTTTTCTCAAAACCCCGATTCTGA
The DNA here is from genome assembly GCA_900318605.1 of uncultured Rhodospirillaceae bacterium. Taxonomy (GTDB): domain Bacteria; phylum Pseudomonadota; class Alphaproteobacteria; order RF32; family CAG-239; genus RUG410. The sequence continues at coordinate 8,051 of ONLJ01000051.1, forward strand.
TTTGCATTATTATTTCAAGCGTTCGGGAGGAAAGAAAACCCATCAGCAAATATGTGAGTGGATGGAGAGCTGTTTTGTCGGTCGGAGCCGCGGTGTCAGATGTTTCAGTGAAACCATAAAATGGACCGAGCGAAGCCTTAAATGCTTAAAAGAATTTGTTGACAACGCCGATTGTTACGAAATTGATGTTGCGGCTTTGCAAAACGACGGTTTAATCGAGGCAGTGTATGTCAGCCCGTCGGTTTTGGATATTCCGAATATAACCGAAGAACAAGATGTTGATGAACCTTTGTTCAAAATTAACGGAGTTGAAGATATTGATTTTTCGCCGATTGATTGGGGCGTGTGCGATGATGAACTCAGCCGGAGATTTGCTTATGTCAGGTATTATCTGCTCGTAATCAAAGGTGGAATAATACTTCCGAAATACATCAAAAAAATCTGGGGATAAAATAATATTTTTCTTATTTAAGACTTGATTTTTCTTATTTTATATAATATATATCTTATTGTAATACTGAATTTTTTATAATGGAGAAAGAAATGAGTAAAGCAATAGGTAGTATATTTTCTACGGGATATTTAGGAAATGAAGATGATAAAAAAAGGTTTAATAAAAACAGAGCCGATATTTATCCTTATACGCGTACAAACGGCGAGATAGGGTATGATTTGATTGATGAACACGGTAACATTCTTTATGGTGCGGGAAATAAAGATTTTACGCGAAATTTATGGCAACAACAAAATCAACAATCTCTGAGACCTTATGATAATTATATGAAAGGTCAGGAAAGAATTGAACAGTTGCGTAGTGGCAATAATCTGTTTTTGGATATAGAAAATAATCCTCAAGCAAACTCTGAAATGCCAGCCTATCGAACTTTGGACAATCTTGGGGTCGCAAATGTTAATAATCACGAAGAAGCAGTTGAAAAATATGCTAAACAGTATAATGTAGACCCTGATTTGGTTAAAGCTATTATGTATAATGAAGCGGCAACCGGACACTGGTTTGGCTTCAATAATATAAAGGACATATTGGGAAACTCTAAAAGTCAAATGCCAATGAATATCCGCGGGGATACTTGGAGTGATTTTGAAGGTAATCACTATGACACAAAAGATGCGGAACAAAATATTGAATTAGGTGTGCAAGTTATTAAAAAATTACAGGATTCTATTCATAATCCGACACCGGCAAAAGTTGCTACAGTATATAATTCAACAGGAGCGATGGAGATCAATGATTATGGAGCAAGAACGGAAGAACTCTTAAAAAAGAAACCATGGCTGAGAAGAAAGTATCGTAGATGAAAACACCAAATAAAAAACAAGCAATTTTGACAACCGTAAAATATATCGGATGCTTTTTGGCGACAACTCTATGTTTTTGGCTGATAATAAAATTTATCGGTTATCTTGACAGAGAAAAAATGGAAATGATTGAGTGTTTCCTGTTTGAAGATAACAGTATTAAAAAAGCTTTTGATTATAAATCTTATCTGCAAGGGGCATGTCATTTTTCATCCGGAAAATGCGATTGTTTTTTAACGCCTGATTTTCTTCTTGCCTTTTATTTGCTTTCATTACCGATTTTTGCGCTTTATGATTTGGTCAGACGTAAGATTGTTAATCTCAAATACGGATATTTTTGCGTTTTAAGCGAAATCATCATTTGGACTGCGGTATATTATTTTGCTTTTGGGGTAAGCCCTTATGTTTGGTATTCAATTCGCAACACATATTCAGCTATAGCGCCGCTGGCAATTATAGTGTTAACGTTTCATATATTGCCGCTGAAAATCTTAAAAATAGTAACTGCGATTATAGGAGTGATTTATAGTGTATGGTTCCTGTATTGGTTCGTGATGGTGTTATTGAACTTTCTTTGATTGATACAGTAATGATACAAGACAGGAATAATGCAAATTATAAGCATTTCGGAGCAGGATGGGACACCAGGACAAACGGATACCATGTATCATATAAAAAGAAGAAGAGGATTTAATTATCTTCTTCTTTGATATAGGTTCTTAAAAAATCGTATCCCTTAATTCTCTGTCTTACTTGTGTTATCAGGTTTTGAATATAGGTTTTTACAATTTCAAAAGTTGTACCAAAATTTTCTTGATTACACATTGTTCCCGGAGGAATATTATATTTATTTAAGCAATAAAGAATACCATAAGCTGAATAAGTTGCCTTAACATAATTATGATAACCATCTACATTATCTTTAAAATTATGGCTATAAAAACGAAGCAAAATTTTTTCAGAGACGTCATTAAGGCAATCTAGTGTATATATGTCGGTACATCTATCGAGTTCTCCCTGATATTGTAAAAGCAAAGTGTAATCATCGATTATTTCTTTGATTTTTTCTTTACTGCTCCAATCACTGCTTTTATAGACTTCGTCAATGTCTATACCGTGATATATTTCCGCTTTTGCACTTGTGCTGAAAATCAAAAACACCCCTAAAATTAAAGCAAACTTTTTCATTTTTTCCTCTTGGTTGGAATTGAGTTAAGAGTAATATAGGCGGGTTTGGTTAAAATTAAATGAAGTGAAAAACTTAAAACCTACTCGTTTGCTGTTTATCCCATAAGGTTGTTATTTTGTCGGTGTAAATTACGGCTGATAAATTAACATAAGCTGTTGTTATCGGCATAAAAAAGAGTTATATTGATAAACAGATTTTCAATATAAAGGAATTTAGTGATGAGAGTTTTGTTTTTTTTAAGTTTTGCTTTGATTTTAATCGGATTTGAAGCCTTAGCCGGCAATGTCGAATATGGCTACAATGCTAAAGGCGAGTATGTTCCGACTTCGGTATACGGAAAGGATATCGAATACGGCTATAATGCCAAAGGAGAGTATGTTCCTACTTCCATCGGCGGACAAGATATCAAATACGGCTATAATGCCAAGGGTGAATATGTTCCGACTTCCATCGGCGGACAAGATATTGAGTATGGATATAATGCTAAAGGTGAATATGTTCCGACTTCCTTAAATGGTAAAGATATTGAGTATGGATATAATGCCAAGGGTGAATATGTTCCGACTTCCATTGGTGGA
>ONLJ01000066.1 GCA_900318605.1 uncultured Rhodospirillaceae bacterium
GATTGGAAATCGTGTGTACCTCCAAAGGGTACCGAGGGTTCGAATCCCTCTCTATCCGCCAATAACGAAGAAACGCCCCACAGTGGGCGTTTTTTTTTGTTAATAACGGCGGATAAGGGATTTGAACCCTTGAGAAGTGGTTTCGACGACGAATGAGAGGCGTGCGGGAGCGCGCCGGTGAGCGACAGCGAACAAATGAGGAGAACGGAGCGTAGCGGAGTAATCCCTCTCTATCCGCCAATAACGAAGAAACGCCCCACAGTGGGCGTTTTTTTTTATCGTATGTAAAAAACCGCCTGAAAAGGCGGCTTTTTTGATGTTTTTTTAACAATTAAATCATCGCCATTCCGCCGTTAACGTGAATAGTTTGTCCCGTGATATATTGTGCTTCATCTGAGGCCAAAAAGGCTACAACATTGGCAATATCCTGAGCTTCGCCGAGTTTAGCTTCCGGAATTTTTGATAATAACGCAGCCTTTACATCGTCAGGCAAAACGTCGGTCATCGGGGTACGAATAAATCCAGGTGCAATAGAGTTTACCGTAATTCCGCGAGAACCTACTTCCTGAGCCAAACATTTATTCATCGCAATCATACCGGCTTTGGAAGCAGAATAATTGGCCTGTCCGGCATTACCCATAACACCGACAACCGAAGCAATACCGATAATGCGTCCGAAACGACGTTTCATCATGCCGCGAACAGCAGCCTTTGCAAGTTTAAATCCTGCTGAAAGATTAACGTCTAAAACCAACTGCCAATCTTCATCACTCATTCTGATGAACAAATTATCGCGGGTTAATCCGGCATTATTTACCAAAATATCAATCTGTCCCATTTTTTCTTCGACTTCGGCAACCAAATTTTTGACAGCTTCGGCATCAGTAAGGTTCGCCACAAAAATTTCAGCATTTGAGCCGATTTCTTTTTTCAGCTCTTCGAGTTTTGCGGCATTCATATCGGTTAAAGCAAGTATTGCACCCTGATTATGCAACGTGTGGGCAATTTTATGTCCCAAACCGCCGGCAGCACCGGTAATAAGAGCAACTTTTCCATCTAATCTGAACATGGTTTTTTCCTTTCTGTTATAGGTTATCAGCCAACTCTTTAAGTTCGGCAACAGTGCCGACCGAGGCTGAGTTAATTTCTTTATCAGAACGCTTGGCTATTCCGGACAGAACTTTTCCGGCACCGAGTTCAATTAAGTCGGTAACGCCTTGCTGCTTAAAATAATACATGGTTTCACGCCAACGAACGGTTGCCGTTACTTGTTCTATTAAATTTTTAATAATCTCGTGATGTTTAATAACCGGCAGAGCCGAAACATTTGCCACTAACGGTATTTGAGCATCATGAGCATCAACTTCCATAAAAGCTCGCGCCATAATTTCCGCCGCCGGCTGCATCATCGGACTGTGAAACGGAGCGCTTACTTCCAATTTAACACACTTACGCGCACCGAATTCCGAAGCTATATCAACAGCTTTATTGATTGCCCCCATTGTGCCGGAAAGCACGACCTGTCCGTCGGAATTATCATTGGCTGCAACACAAATTTCCCCATCTCCGGTGCAAGCTTCAGCTAAAGCACCAACATCGTTATACGAAAGTCCCAAAACGGCGGCCATTCCGCCTACTCCAAAGGGCACAGCATTTTGCATTGCTTCTCCTCTGATACGCAACAACTTTGCGGTATCGGAAAGCGAAAAAACTCCTGCAGCGCAGGCGGCCGAATATTCACCTAAAGAATGTCCGGCAACAAAAGCAGCTTTATCTTTTAATTTGATTCCGAAATCTTTTTCCAAAACATTGATCAAAGCCATTGAAAAAGACATCAATGCCGGCTGAGCATTGGCAGTTAAGGTCAGTTCGGTTGAAGACCCCTCAGTCATAATTTTAAATAAATCTTGCGACAGAGCATCATTAACTTCGTCAAAAACTTCGCGAGCGGAAGAAAAATTTTCCGCCAGTTCCTTGCCCATACCGACAAATTGTGAACCTTGACCGGGAAATACAAAGGCATATTTCATAGCAAAAAAACTCCTCTTAAAACTTGAAAGGAAGTTTATAATCATCTGATAAAAAGTCAAGTACCGATACTTTTGTTATTAACAGCAAAGCTAAATTATACCGAGCTTCTGAGCGGTAATAACTGCTTGTGTACGATTATTGACGCGAAGTGAGCGCAACAATGCGTTGATATGGAGTTTTACCGTCGATTCCGAAACACCCATATCAAAAGCAATTTGCTTATTTGACTTACCTTGTGCAATCAAATCCAAAACCTGAGATTGGCGATAGGTAAGGTTTTTTATTCCTGAATTTTTACCGTTTACTCCGTTGAGTGCGGAATTTTCAATCAAATTAGGCGGCACATAAGTTCCGCCGTCCAAAATCAACCGCAAAGCATTATTCAAAACTTTAATATCGGAGCGCTTCGGAATATATCCTTTGGCACCTGAAGATAGAAGCGCTTTTATCGTGCGATTATCTTCCGAACCGGAAATAATGGCAAAAGCTGTATCCGGAGATATCTTTTTTAAGTTATCTATGGCATCTTGCCAAGAAACATCGGGCATTTCAAAATCAAAAAACACAAAATCAATTTTATTATCATCACTTAAGAGTTTAAACATCTGGGAAAAGTTGGCCGCCTGAGAAATTGTTGATTCCGGCACAATTTTTTCCAGATGCATAGTCAAACCGTCCCTAAAAAGTGCATGATCGTCCGCAATCAGAATCTTCATTACTAAATCTCCTAAAAGTTTCATCAATCAATTTGCTATGTTATATATAGCCTGTTGTCGGAATTTAAAGTCCAAGTCCGATTAAGTTCTGCTGTTTATCAATGATATTTTTATTTGTGAGGAAGTTCGATATATTTCACACCGGCTTCTTCAAACATTTGCGCCGAGTAGTTCAGTTTATCGCGCCAAGTATTTTTCGGATCATCGGACTTCGGCTTATACTCATAAGTTACGACCTCTTTAATGCCGGTCTGAATAATGGCACGAGCGCAATCGGTACAAGGAGTTAAAGTGCAATAGATGGTGCATCCTTTAAGAGAAGTACCGGTCAGACAAGCATTATAAATCGCATTACGTTCGGCATGCTCAAAAAAATCATACTTTGTCGGACGTTCCATACGTTCGGGTATATTATCATCAACTTTTCTGACCAGTCCGTTATATCCGGTAGCGCGGATTTCCTTATCCGGACCGATAACAACGGCACCGGTTTTGGTTGAAGTATCTTTGGACCAGCTCGCTATCAACTCGGCCAATTCCAAAAAGCGATAATTCCACTTGTCATCAAACATTTTGAACTCCTTTACAGAGAAAATTTATATCAGCAAAAGTCAAAAATAAAAGAAAAAATAAATTTTTGCACATTTTTTGCATTAAATGTGTAAAGATAAAATTTATTATTGAGAATAACATTAAAATCGGATATCTTCGCCTCAAAGAATGTTAGGAAATTCAAGGAACGGTAAATGACTACGGTAATAACGATAATTCTGGCGCTGGCAGCAATTTTTTGTATCTGCATGCTCGGATGGTTTAAGAGGAAAAAACTCAAAGAAAAACTGTTATCCGTTTACACCTTCAAAAATTATGCCCTGATTTTACCTTATGCCAAACCTTATTGGATACGCGCCCTGATTGCTGTGCTGATTACCATTCCGGTCGGTTCGATGGATGCGGTTATCGCATGGTCGTTAAAGCCGTTTATGGATGTGGTATTGGTTGAAAAACAAACCGGCTGGACGATGTATATTCCGCTGATGATTGTAGTATTTAGTGTGTTACAGGCATTATTCACATACCTAGCCAATTATATGAATACATGGGTAGGAAATAAAATTTCACTTAAGATAAAAGAAGAACTTTTTGACAAGCTTCAACACTCCGATGCCGCATTTTTTGACAGCGAGTCATCAGGCAATATTTTGTTTCGCTACAACACCGATGCCGATATTGCCTGCGGCGGATTGCTCGGAAATATGCGAATGTTTCTGACTAGATTTTTTTCCTCACTTTCTTTAATTGTCGTGTTGTTTTACAATTCGTGGCAGTTAGCCATAGTTGCCGTAATAGTTTTATTCGGAGCTTTAATGCCGATGACTATGGTCCGAAAACGCTTAAACAGCATTGTTTCGGCTGATGCCAATGCCATTGCCTCATTACTCGGAAATTATAATGAAGCCTTCGGCGGCAATCGAATAATCACCGCTTACAATCTGTATGATTATTGCAAGAAAAAATTTGTAACCAGCGTAAACAACGTCTTTGATTTATGTATGCAAATGTTGAAAAAAACCGGAATAATCGCACCGATGACTCACGTTTTTTCGGCTTTTGGTATTGCTTTTGTAATCTGGTACGGCAGTTATCTGATTGTTGACAAGCAAATAACCGCCGGTAATTTTGCCTCCTTTATTACCTCGCTGGTAATGCTTTACAATCCGCTGAAATCGATTGCCGGCAATTATAACAGCGTAATTTTTTCCCTTATGGCGGTAGAACGTGTATTCGGCATTTTAAACAGTCAGCCAAAAATTCGCGATACCGAAAAAAGCCTACCTTTAAAAAATTGCAAAGGGGATATCATTTACAACGATGTATATTTTGAATATCTGGAAGACAAACCGGTTTTAAGAGGAATCAATTTAAAAATCAACCATGGTCAAACAATTGCTTTAGTGGGTAATTCCGGCGGCGGAAAAACCACAGTTTCATCTCTTTTACCACGCTTTTATGACGTTACAAAAGGAAGCATAAGTATCGACGGGACTGATATACGCAATTTCAAACTCTATGATTTGCGCGAAAACATAGCTTTTGTGTTTCAGGATAATTTTTTATTCAGCGGAACAATCAGAGAAAATATAACTTTTTCCAACCCGAATATTGATGAAAAAACACTGCAGAAAGCCTTAAAGAGTGCGTGCCTTGATGAATTTATCTCCTCACTTGATAAAGGACTTGATACACAAATCGGCGAGCGCGGGGTACTGCTTTCCGGCGGACAAAAGCAGCGTGTGGCGATTGCCCGAGCCTTTATTAAAAACGCTCCGATTTTAGTTCTTGATGAAGCCACTTCAGCGCTTGACAACAAAGCCGAAGCCGTTGTACAACAAGCGATTGATAATTTAATGAAAGACCGCACGGTTTTGGTTATTGCCCACCGCTTATCAACCGTCCGCAATGCCGATAAAATCGTTGTCATCAACAATGGCGAAATCGTCGAGGAAGGAACTCACGAGGAGTTGTTGAATCTCGGCAAAGAATATGCGGCACTTTATAAAACTCAATTAGCCTGATTTTTATTTATCGGTTTTTTATTTTTACGCTTGCGATTTTTTTTGTTTTGTACCGGCTTGGTTTCTTGTTCGGACTTAAGCGGAAGTTCATTTGTTACCGATTCAAAATCAAGGTCTTGATTAAAATCATCATCAAAATCAAACTTTGTTTTCGGCTCTTGTTTTTTCGGCTCGTCATCATTGATTAAAGTTTGAATATCGAGATTATCGTCCTTTACCAATTCTTCATCAAGTTTTTCCATTTTATTGACAAACTCCGAGCTTTCTTCTTTTTCCTCGATTTTATCAACAAACTCCGAGCTTTCTTCTTTTTCCTCGATTTTATTAACAATACTTTCGGATGTTTCAAAAAGCAAACGCTTGGATTGTTCTTTTTCAAGTTCACTCTCTATCTCTTTCGTGCGCCGCTCGATTTCTTCCTTTTCTGTTTTGAGTCGAAGAATTTCCTTTTCCAATTCCTCTTCACGATTACTCTTACCATCGGTTTGGTCTTGCTTTAGCATCAAAGCCAAAGACTTTTGCCTTTTTCGTTCAGCTTTTTCTTGTTTTTTAAGTTCGGCCTGTTGTTTTTTGCGTTCAGCCTTTTCACGTTTTTCCTGTTCAATTTGCTTTGTTTTACGTTCTTTTTCTAGGCGTTCAAGTTCTTTTTGTTGCAATTTCTTTTGGCGCAATTCTTTTGCTTGAGCTTGCTTTATTTTTTGTACTTCAGCACGATTTTTACAATAATTATCCCATTTAATTTTCAACATTTCTTTATGGTTAAGAGCATACCTCAAAACGAGCATAAACACCAAAATTGCTCCGACAGAGATATCGCACAACATTAGAGGCAACCCGAAGACAGTCAGCATTACATAAGCCATAAGCGCACAAAATACGACCACTGCCGGCCAAATAAGATGACGATATTTATGTCCTTGACTTTTAAGATAATAGACCAACGCCCAACAACAAAAAATACCGGCGAGCTGAGTTACGATAGTAACATAAGAAATATTCAGATTGTATTTTCTAAGAAAAAACAACGATGATGTAACAAGCAAGAAAGCAACAATTCCGGATAAAAATTTAATTTTTCCGATTTTGGTTTCGGCAATCAGGTTACGAGCCAAACGGGTCATAACTCCGACAAAGTTTAAGAACAAAACAAAGGAGAGAGCAAAAAACAGCAACACAGCCTTTTTACCGCCGACCACAAAAGAAATCTCCTGCAAAGCTTTATACGGCGATGATTCGAGCAAATATGCCTGAAAATCGGCAATATTAAAATTCCAAGCGGCAATCAAAGTATTCAGCAAAATCAGGAACAACCCCTGAAAAACAGCGGCACCGAAAAATATTTTACGCCCCAATTTTTCATTTTTTATCATCGGAGTTAAAATTGAAGCCTGAAGTCCCTGAAGACAGTTTACGCTACCCATGGCAACCGTAAAAAACATCAGCGGAAAAGCATATTTCAGCTCGGCAGATACAAAGTTTTGCGCTCCGTATTCGACATATTTCAGCTGATGATATGAACCGGCGAGCAAAAATACAAGAACAAACACCGCAAAAATACCGACACCGGAAAAAAGAAGCGCCATTTGTCGTGCGGTACACAGACTAAAAAACAGTATCACACCGGCACAATAAACCATCAACAACTGAGCCGGAAGCTTAAAAACTCCCTCATAAACGATATTGAACAAATAGTAAGAATTACTGAGCAAAACCGCAATAAATCCCAACAACAAAATTGTTGTAACGGCATGACAAATCTGCCCGAATTTCTGCCTTATGATATAATTCAAGGTATGCCCCTGATTACGCAAAGCATACATTCCGCCATAATAACTCAAGGCACCGCCGAAAAACACGGTACCTACTATCATCCAAGTAACATAAGCAAGCCCGTAAACATATCCCATTACCGCGCTCAGCAGAGCTTCAACACTCAAGAACACGGCAAACTGGGCCATTTGAACATAACGATAACCGAAATGGCTTATTATACTTTCGTCTTCCTGCCAAGCAGATTGATCGCGATAAATATCGATTTCCCAGTTTTTTTCGACATTTTTACCATAGATAAAATATCCGCCCAACAAAAAAAAGACAAATATCGCAATCCACATCATGATTATGCTTCCTTATTTTTTGAATTTAAGCTCATTTCCGCATAGAATAGCATAACCACCTAAAGGAATAGTTAATATTGGCGTAGTATGTCCGAAATCGACATTAGCCAGCACCGGAAGATTTTTCAGCTCCGGTTTACGATTGATAATAAATTCAAGTTTTTCCTTTGTCATATCAGATTTTTTCTGGAATCTTCCGATAATAAGCGCCTTAACGTTTTTAAAATCCGACTGATAGCAAAGCGCCTGCAAATCACGGTCGAAATCAGCAAAATTAGTACCTTCATCGTCCTCGATAAACAGGATTGTATCAGGCTTAAAAGCCGGACGAAAATCAGTCCCCAAAAGCAGATTAAAAGTACACAAATTACCGCCTTCAATAAAACCTTCAGCATTGCCGGAATGAATATTCCACCAACCGTCATTTTTGATAAAATCTCTGTTTTCCTGGTCTAAAAACCACAAATCATCGCTCCACTCATCAGACGGCTTTACCTCGATTGTTTCATCTGAGAAAAGAGCCTTTTGCAAATATTTAAGCGTGTAGTCGCAGCCTTTTTTCATACCGAGTGAGCTGTAATGCGGACCATAATAAACTTCCATTCCCGTTTTGGCATGAATAGCATTAAGAAGCGCGGTAATATCGGAAAAACCGCAGATAATTTTCGGATTTTGCCTAATGATTTCATAATTTAAAAGAGATATAATCTGATTGGAATTAAATCCGCCGATAACCGTAAAAATCGCCTTTACCGACTTATCGTTAAAAGCATACATGATGTCGTCGGCACGTTTTTGCGGTTCGGTTGAACCAGAGATATCCCAATTTTCATCGGTGGTATTCGGGGCAAATTCAATTTTCAGCCCCATTTGTTCAAAACGTTCTTCGGCGATTTTTCGACAATCGGCACCGATAAGTTTCAAACCGCGTGACGGTGCAACTATCATAATTTTATCACCTTTTTTCAATTTTTCGGGAACAATTTTTTCCATTATTTTACTCCTTTTTCTGCATGCGGTTTGCATCCGCAATAAGTTTGATTGTATAAATTCAGTTCTTTAATCAACAGCGAGCGAAGTTCTTGCATTCCGCCCTTTCGCCCTTCAATTTCAATATACGGCACACCGGTTTTTTCAGATGCTTTATATGCCGCCAGATTAACCTGCTCCAAATTTTTCCAACGAGAAACACCCAAAACCGAACCGACAGCCGTAAATCCGTTTTCAAGAGCATACTCCATCACTCTTTTCAAACGCATTTCAAAGCAAATTGAACAACGCTTGCCCCGCTCCGGCTCATTTTCCAAACCTTTAGTAAGCTCGCACCACCGCTCGTTGTCATATTCCAGCTCAATAAAGGGAACCCCATAGATTTTACAAACTCTTTCATTTTCATCGCGACGTTTTTCATATTCTTGATAAGGACGAATATTGGGATTATAGAAAGCGACAGCAAACTTTTCTCCCTTTTCCGCCAACGTTTTAATCACCGCGCACGAACACGGAGCGCAGCAAGAAAGGAGCAAAATTTCAGTTTTTTCGGTCATCATAAAATCATCATTCGGTTACCGTTAGAGCGTAACACAAAGCCCGCAAAAATCAAGCAAAAAAACATTCCCCTCCCCATCGTCATTCCGAGGCGATTTCAATCGCCGTGGGAATCTCCTGCAACAGGCGACTCATGCAAAAAAACTCTCATGTCATTCCTTTGCCTGCGCGGTGCGTCAGGCAATCAAGGAATCTTTACTCCGGCGCCGTGCCTGAAAGGCACACAAGCGCCGCTTCCTTATTCTTAAACCGATTCCCTAAAATCAAAAAAAACTCCCTGCCTTTTTAACAAGACAAGGAGTTTTTCTTTTTCCCAAATCAAGCATTACCAGACTTCGTCGTACTTCAACGTCGGGTCGTTCAAACGTTGCTTATAAACATTAGAACTATTCTTCTTTGCAGTATTATCTTTATAATCCAGCAAGGCATTATAGTGATCAATATATTCGCCATGTCCTAAGCTTTTATCTACATTATTACTACTATCTCTATTTTTTAATTCACTCCATAAAATTCCATTTCTATCAAAGTAGCAATAAGTAGTAGCATATGCTTCCAGCGTGTTACGACGAACCGGAAAAACATTCCAAAAAACACTTCCATTACTGCCGTCATATCCGATAAGTTTATTTGGCGTACTCTGGCTTCCTAAAACGTCAGTTACCGGTTTATATGTTGCGGCATCATAAACAAATCCCATCAAAGCAGCCCAACCTTTAACATAATCATCAGAATCAAGCGTTTTATCAATCGAATAACTTTGATTCTTACTTCCTACCGGAATAACGTTGGTCTTAAGCCATGTACTTTGTTGAATGGTCAACGGCGGAGTCAAATCACCGGTTGAAACCATGAAGTACAACGGATCTTCGCCGGTTTTCGGTTCCAAAGCCATGTTATGCGTATTACCTGAAGCATCCTGATAAGACGCTTTAACATTCAACGGAATATCCGTAAGAACGACGGTTCCGTTATAAACACCTGTCAAATCACCCTGATGAACCTCACCGGTAGTCGCAACATCGGTAGCCGCACTTGCCGTCATTCCGCTGACAAATCCTTGTGATGTATAAGCCCCACCACTGCTTTTCATTCTTTCATATTCGGTAAAAGCCGAATCATCCGGTACCTGATTCTTAACGTAATAAGCGTTTCCACCTCTGGCATGAGAACCTTGTTGCATCTGACCGGCTTGTGCCATCATAAAGCTTTGCGGTGCCAAGGTAATAAGACGGTTATATCCCGGAGGACACTGCGGAGCCGGCACAAATCCGAGATAAGGCGAAGCCCAGCTATCTGATTCCCCTAAGTTAATCTGTCCTGTTAATTGTGTCGATGTACCAACCACCGGTTCAACTTTTCCGCTTTTAAGCTTAAACTGCAGTGATTCTATATCATCTTTATAAGTATTACTGGTAATATAAATACCTTTATTGATGAAGTCCGGCAAAATATCGCTCAAACGCGCTCCACCGCGGGTAGTCAGCTTAATATCATGCATAACCGAAGTATAAGCCGGATTTACCATATAGGTATCATACCTGCCATTAGTATTTGTTGCTCCGTTATAACTTTTATAGTCAGCATCCGAAAAGAACTGCGGAACCTTTGTCGGATCTTTAGTAGCGTCGCCTGTTAAATTAACATTATTCGCCACGAATCTTGAAGCTTTTACAACACCGTAACCAGCATTAGCATTGGTTTTGCCGATTGTATTTTGGTAAGTAGATGTTGCCGGATTTACTTCAACCATACCCTTGCGGACATAAACCGTTCCGCCGTTTGTAGAATCTTTATATTCTGTTTTGGTGTCCTGATTGTATAAAGTATCGCCTTCAACCGTCAAAACATTTTTCTGCTTATTACCTTCGTCTTTGGATAAAATGTTAACTACTGCATCTGTATTATGATTGCTTCCGACTTTCATATACTTGCGATCAGCACTTACGCTATTATCTAAACTCGAAGTAAATAAGGTCTCTCCGTGAACGGCAACATTTGCCGTTTCGCTTGAGCCTCTGGTCATAGGGTCCAAGGTATTGTTATTTGCATTATTTCCTTTTACCGAAAGTACGATGTGTTCATGTCCATCGCTATCAATGTCGCTTACTTGAAAATTAGTGCCTTTTACCTTTACGCTTGTTGTTTTATTGTTGCCTGTTTCCAGACTTGAGAACACAACATCACTGCCTTTAAGTTGTTCTTGAATTTTTGTGTTACGCAAATTCAACTCATTAGGATCAGTTTGATTATTATTGGTTACATCATCCATGAAAATATCGATTTTTCGCGTACTGGCCAATTCGGCACCGGTATTTTGAGTTAAATTAAACAAATTTTGCGCACCATTAGCTATACCAAAATTTCCGCTGTTTCTTGCAAATGCACCGGTAGCAATATTAACTTCGCCGTTTTTAACATCAAATACCGTATTGGTTTTACCATCGCCGGCATCAGCAGGATTTTTGCCGTGAATACCGTTGGCATCAACTTTCAGCCATTTATTAGCATCATTAATATTTTCCGAACCGACATCAAGAGTTGCCGCACGAATATTTTGCGTATCAAGTTGTGCCGTCGCCAAAATACCGTCAACTTTGGCGTTCGAACCGACTCTGACCGGAAATACCGGAACCGGATCCGTGTTATTATATTTCACAAAATGGGTATCTGCCCATGTGGCAACATTAACATCGCCTTTTATACCGTTCTGGTCAATAACAATACGGTCGGCAAAATCTTTCGAAAAGTTTTCGCCTTCTTTTTGTCTTCCTTTAATAACCAGTGTATCCGCATCCATCAATGTCAATTCGCCTTTACCGGAATCATAAGCACCGCTGATAAGATATCTGCCTAATCCACCCAAACGACCGATATTAGCATAAGTCCAGCCCGGATTAACATCATCGCCGATATCATCAGCAAGTTCCAAATTCTTTTTGTTTTTGATGGTTCCGTCGTCGGTTACTTCAAAATTATAACCTGCATGATCGCCAAACTTCAACGATGATGACGACACATTAAAGCTGAAATTGTTATTAAGCTCCGGATGATCCGGATCAATAGTCGGTTTACCGAACTTCAGTGAATTTTCATCGGCAATCAAATTTTCCTTAGCCGCATTCAAACTACCATAGATAAAAGCCGAATCAATAGCGTTAGCGGCACTGGCACCGGTATCTTTCATATACAAACCGTATTTTCTGGTCGGATTATCATTAGCTTTTTCGGCATTATCAATAGTATTTTGATTTTTCGGATCATCAGGTTGAGCGTAATCCTCAATCACGCTGTTAGTACCGATAATCAAGCGCTTAACATCACGAATACTGTATCTGCGCGGGTTTGCGGCCGTTGTATCTCCGTCACGAATATAAGCATCATCTGTCTCGTTATTAAAACCGCCCATATACAAATCGGTACGCATGGTATTATGCCATTTTCCGTTATCATCGGTACGATATAAGAACTTATCGGTATCTTCTTCAACATTGGTATTATTGATGGCATCGGAAGAAGCGGTTACGATTGAATATAACTTCTTATCGCCGGTAAAAAGCTCGTTAAGCTGGTTATCGTCCAAACTCCAGATTCCGCCGATACCCTTAGCACCGGAGCCGTTAACATAACCGCCGTTGGCACCGACCAATGTGGCGATTCGAACCGTACGCTCCTGTCCCAAACCCTCATCGCCGTCAGCCTTTGCCGGAAACAGAACAAATGCGGTAAGGTTATTACCCTGACGAGCCACGGCAACTTCCGGAGTTCCGAAATCATAAAGCTTACTTTCATTAAAAGAGTAAGGAAGATATTGCTTTAATTTATTCATAGGTATAGCTTTATAGACCACATCTCCGCTGCCGTCGCCGTGCATTTCCTGAACCAGCTCACCGTAATGTGAGCTGACATACGAGTCGGCGGCGGACATAACCGAACGCATTGAAGTTGCGGTATTGATATCTTCAACTTCCAGCGTGCGCTCTGCCGACTTTTTATACATTGTCGGAGTAACAACGGCAATCAGACCGAGCATAGCCAATGCTTCAATCATCATTCCGCCTTTTTGCGCCATTTTTTTATCAAACAACTTACTCATTTTAACTCTCCTTAGCATTTTTCCTTATCCAACATTCCAAAGATTCACAATTATTTTAACTTCCTGCCTCCGCACTCATTTCATCACTGTATTCTTCATAAAGTTTTTCGCAGTGCTTATCCACATCTTGATTAGACAACTTATGGATAGCAAAGAAGCAGATATTTCCCGAACATTTGCCGGCAAAATCTTCGTTTGCAAATAATACGTTATAAAAGTCTTCTCCTGTTCCCGGCTCAAAACTCAGCCTTGTTATTCCGGCTTCGTTTGCCTTTTCATAAGTCGGCGAACCGTGGAAAGAGCAGTTTTCCGCTTTGGTATCATCGCCCGAACAATTTACCAATCCGAGTACCGAACCTTTAACATACTGCCTTGATAAAGCCTTATTTAAGACCGGAATAACATCGCCGCTGTCGATTTTCGAGCGCCAACGGGTAGTAAGCGGCGCAAACGACACACTGTAACGATAGGCCTGTGCAACCGGAGTATTTGTACAGTCATTGCTAATCGGCATCAGAGGCGAATCTCCTTTGGTTACATCGCTTCTGAGACAGAACGTATAGTGATAAACATTCAAATCACTGCCTCTGGTATAGCCGATTGGCAAACTTCTGTTTTCCCAAATATACTCGTCAATACTTCCTTCCGTGGGAGCAAACTTACTTACAATAGGAGCACTGGCAGATTCTCTTATCAGCTTACACTCAGCAACACGAGAAAAAGCGGCATGTTCGGTTCTGAAACGGCTGACAAGCGACTCGGCTTTAACCTCAGTAAACACACCTTCTTTATCCGCACGCGGAGAAAGATTAAAGAAACTGAGAGCAATCATTATTGTCGCCAAAAGAATCCAAATATACATTCCAGTCCCCTAGTTAAAACCCTAATTAAAAGCTATCATAAAATTTCGATTTTTTCCAGTAAAATAACAAATCTCAGGCAATATTTCACATTTCTGTAACATACCATTTAACACAAATTGCGTAAATATTTCATTAAAATCAGGCTGAAGTAAGGTCAGCGATTTAAAAACCAAAAAAGCGCCTAACAAAAGCGCTTTTTTTGATGGTAGGGCCGGAGAGAATCGAACTCTCACTCCCGAGGGAACCAGATTTTGAGTCTGACGCGTCTACCAATTCCGCCACAA
>ONLJ01000006.1 GCA_900318605.1 uncultured Rhodospirillaceae bacterium
CTAATTCGAAATTAAGATTTTCGCTAGCCTCCTGCATTTTAGCAGAGAGTTCCTCCTTATAAGAAGTATTTTTTCCTTCCAAAAAATCCACTACCTCATTAACCGATTTAAGGTATTCTTCTTTTGAAATTTTACCGACACATGGTGCGCTGCAACGCTTGATTTGATAAAGCATACACGGCCGCTCGCGATTATGAAACATCGAATCCCGACACGAACGAAGTCCGAAAACTTTTTGCACAATATCGATTACGCTGTTGACCGCCGAAGCGCTGGCAAACGGTCCGAAATATTTTATTTTATTACTTTCACGCGCCCCGCGACTTTTTCTCAAAGCCGGAAATTCATCGTTTAAGTCTATCATCAAATGCGGAAAAGTTTTATCATCTTTGAGTAAAATATTATATTTCGGTTTTAACTTTTTGATTAAATCATTTTCCATCAATAAGGCCTGAGCCTCATTTTCGACCACAATAAATTCCATACGTTCCACTTCGGAAACCATACGCTTGATATGGTCGGGAAGCTTCTCAAAATGCGTATAGGCGACAATGCGTTTTTTTATGCTTTTGGCTTTACCGACATAAAGAACTTTACCATCTTTGTCGATCATACGATAAACACCGGCAGAAAGCGGTGCAATTTTCACATTATTTTTGATTACTTCAATTCCGTGTTTGATATCGGGCATAATATTCAAGCTCCGATTAAAACTTTCGCGGCGGCACGCGCCTCATCGCTGATTGTTTCGCCGGCGAGCATACGGGCAATTTCTTCTGATTTTTGCTTTTCATCAAGCGGTACAACGACTGTAAACGTAGCATTATTTACACTGTTTTTTTCAACCTTAAAATGGTGCGAACTTAAAGCAGCAACCTGAGGAGAGTGAGTTACAACCATAACCTGAATATTTTTTCCGAGATTAGCTAACTTTTCGCCGACGGCTTGCGCCGTAGCCCCACCGATTCCGGTATCGATTTCATCAAAAATCATGGTTGATACATCGGAACTTTGAGCCAAATTTACTTTGATTGCCAACATAAAACGTGCCAGCTCTCCGCCGGAAGCAATTTTATTCAAATTTCCGAACGGTGTATTGACATTTGTGGAAACCTTAAAGCAAACTTCATCTATACCAAACTCATTCCAGAAACATTCATCTTTCGGCAAAATTTCCGTAATAAAACGTGCTTTTTCCATTTTCAAATCCGGCAATTGCGCCATAATTTTTTTATCTAACACGGCAGCGTCTTTTTTGCGCAATAAAGAAACAACTTTTGCTAAATCAAGATACTCTGCTTTTGCTTTTTCTTCGGCTTTCATCAACTCGGCAAGATTATTTTCGCCGTTATTTAAGCCTTGCAATTTAAGTTTTAATTCTCGCCAAACCTCAGGCAAATTTTCCGGCAATGTACGATGTTTTCTTGCCAAACCTTTAAGAGCAAAAAGGCGTTCTTCCAGAGCGTTTATATCGTCGGCTGAAAAATTTATTTCAGAGGTTGCCTGCATAATTTCTTCTTCTGCTTCTTCCAAATTTATCAGAGCCGAATCCAAAACTTCACCAAGCGCAGAATATTTATCATCAAGCAATGTATTAAGTCTGGCAACGGCAGATAAAGCTTGTCTGACACTTGAACGAACGCCTGTTTGACTTAATGCCTTATATGCTACATCTAAATTCTCGGCGATTTTCTCAGAATTCATCATCTGCTTGCGCTTTGTTTCTAAGTTTTCCACCTCGTTTTCTTTAGGGTTTAACTTTTCAAATTCTTCAAGCCAATGACTTAAGTTTTCTTCTTCATCTTTAGCTGTTTCAAGATTCTTTTGCAAAATTTCACGTTCTTTTTGCACTTTTTTCCAAGCAAAATATTTTTCGCTTAAAGCCTGCAAATTTTCCTTGTGATTACCATAATTATCTAAAACTTCACGATGTGTCGCCGGATTGAGTAATCCTTGATTATCAAATTGCCCGTGAATTTCTACAAGTGTTGCTCCGATTTCTTTTAAGAGTTTTTGCGTAATTGGTTGGTCATTGAAAAAAATTTTACCTTTTCCATCGGTTGAGAGTGAACGTTTGATGATGATTTCATCGGCGTATTCCAAATCGTATTCATCACAGATTTTTTTTAAGAGTTTATTTGTTTTATCAAGCTCAAAAACTGCCGCTACCGAAAGTTTATCTTCGCCGGCACGTATCATTGAAACATCAGCCCGCTTTCCCAAAACAAGCCCCAGAGAATCGAGTAAAATTGACTTTCCGGCACCGGTTTCTCCACTAAAAACAACAAAACCTTTTGGAAATTCCAAATCCAATTTATCAATCAAAACAACATTTTTAATTGACAGGGATTTTATCATTAAAGAGAACCTTCCTTGGCCTTTTCTTCATTGTCGCCGCCAAACCACGGCCAACCGAACTTATACCATGGAGATGAAGAAGCATCTTCGGCTTTTTCTTCAATTACTTCTTCTTTCAACTCAGAAACCTTTTCTTCGGCCTTTTCTTCAATTACTTCTTCTTTCAGTTCAGAAACATTTTCTTCTGCTTTTTCTTCATTGTCGCCGCCAAACCACGGCCAACCGAACTTATACCACGGCGATGATGTCTCTTCCGCTTTGTTTTCTGCATTATTTTTCTTTGCTTTCGGCTTTTCATTTACATCGATTTTGCTCATAACATCAGAGGCTTTTTCGGTCCATTCGCTGTTCGGATAATTCAATTTCAAAATTTTGTAATAACCGTTGGCATATTTATTCATGCCTAAAATTGCATAAATCTCGACCTCTCGATAGAGAGCTTCTTCGATTTGAACGGTTTTTTGATATTGTTCCAAAACAACGTTAAAGCGATTTAATGCTGAAAGATAATTACCGTTGTTTAAATAATAACGTCCGACAATCATTTCCTGTGCAGCCTTATAGTCCTCAGCCAGATTTATTTTTTGCAAAACATCTTTAGTGTATTTGCTTTCCGGATAGAGCATTGCCAAACGCTCAAAAGTTTCTTCCGCCATACGGGTATTAAGTTGGTCTTTTTCTGCAGATGTTATTTGATCATAATAGCTCATACCTTTAAGATAATAAGCATAATCAGCGTCTTTATTTCCCGGATGATATTTTAAGAATCTGTCGGCAGCCATAATCGCATCATCATAATTTTCGTCTTTATAATAAGCATAAGCCGCCATCAATTTTGCCTTAACTGCCCATTTTGAATAAGGATGTTGAGTTTCAAGGAGTTCAAATTGCTCAGCGGCCTTTTTATACTTTGTAGCTTCCAAATTTTCATAAGCCACGTTATAAAGATTTTCCGCCGGAAGATTAAGTTCCTTATCTTTGGAAGCGCAAGCCGAAACCAAAAGTCCCAAAACCAATATTGCATATATTTTTTTCATTTTCATTCCTCAACTATTTCAAAATTATCTTTATCTGAAAACAATTTTTTTAAAACCTCATTGTTGTGATAATGTCCGCTTCTGAAACCGACTGATTCGGCGAGCAAACGATATCCGGAGGTATACATATCGCCGACCAAATCCAAAACTTTGTGAATCACACATTCGTTTTTCATTCTGAAACCACCATCGTTTAAGATTGTTTCACCATCCAAGACAACGGCATTTTCCAAGCTTCCGCCTTTAATCAATCCGATTGATTTCAAATAATCCACCTGATATTTCTCGCAAAATGTCCGCGCCGGAGCAATATTATTAACAAACAACTCTTTAGTTATAACTCCGGAAAATTCCTGATGTCCGACGATTTTTGAAGGGAAATCGATTTCAAACTTAACTTTAAATTCATCTGCGGGTTTAAGGCAGACAAAGTTTCCTTTATCATCTTTAAACATAATATCTTTCTTCACGCGAAGATATTTTCTTTTCGATGATTGCTTAACAATTTCGACTGATTTGAGCGAGTCGCAAAAGACCTTAGCGCTTCCGTCCAATATAGGCACCTCGGGATTATCGACTTTAATCAGCGCATTATCGATTCCGAAAGCATAAAGCGAAGCCATAATATGTTCAATAGTACTAACAATCTGCCCGTTTTTTCCCAAACAAGTACAATTTCTGGTATCCGCTACGAACGAAAATAAAGCCGGAATTTCAATACCATTCTCTAAGTCGCTGCGCACAAAACTTATACCGCTGTTTTCATCTGCCGGAGTTATTACCAGATTACTCTGACACCCGCTGTGAAGACCGATACCGGAAATTTTCAGTTCATTTTTTAAGGTTTGTTGCATTACATTCTCCAAAAAAGAAAGGCAATCTGTAAGCCGGGTTCTGTAAGCCGGATGTTCTCTCGAACATGGCTTGATGGCTATTCATCTGCGCCGAATGTCACCATTCGGCTGGTGCGACCCACCTCTGGGGAGGAACGGAAACTTTCCTTGTTATTCGAACAAATCGAATCCCCTAACTTGGTCTTGCATCAGGCAGGGTTTACCTAAGCCACGGATATTACTACCCGTGCGGTGAGCTCTTACCTCGCCTTTTCAACCTTACCGACTCACAAAAGGAATCGGCGGTAATTTTCTGCGGCACTTTCCCGTGGATTTCTCCAGCCAGACGTTATCTGGTGCCTTGTTTCCGTGAAGCCCGGACTTTCCTCATTGACAAACAAATATCAACGCAGCCATCCGATTGCCATTCATGGAAGATAAGTTAATCAGAATTTGCTTAAAAATCAATCACAAATAACTATTTTTCCTCTCTTTAATTAAATTTTAAGTTTTTTCTTATAGAGTCAACACAGCCTTAAAGTTTTTTATAGGAGTATATTAAATGAAAAAACTGATATTAACGGCTTCTGCCTTGGTTTTGGGTTTAAGTCTGGCTATGCCGGCTATGGCTGATTGCAACGGTGTTTATGTTGCCGGTCGTGGCGGTGTATTTAAAAACCACTTTAAGAAAAAACAGACCCATGACTTTGATCAGAACGGCATGAATAAGAACAAGCTCATGTTGAGCGGTGCCGTCGGTTATCGTTATGATTATTGGCGTACGGAATTAGAGTATGTATGGCGTGACAAAAACAAGTTTGAAAATAATCTCTTCAAGCGTCAGTTCAGAACCTATTCCGGAATGTGGAACAACTACATCGACATTTTGCCGTATGAATGGATTTCTCCTTACGCCGGTGTTGGTATTGGTTATACCAAGCTGAAGTATTCTGCTAAAGACAAAGCTAGTCAGGAAATTATCCGCAGCGATAAAAAGACCAACTTCACATGGTCTTTGGGTGCCGGTGTAACCGTAAAAGTAACCAACCGTATCAATGTTGATGCCGGTTACCGTTATTATGACATCGGTTCATTCGGACATGAAGATGTTACATTACAAGAAATCTACGGCGGTTTGCGCTACGTTTTCTAGTAGTAAAGAAACAACAAAGAGCCACTGGTATCCGGTGGCTTTTTTTATAAATAATTTTGACAACGGAGAAATATCATGAGTGAAAAATTGTTTGGTACAGATGGCATAAGAGGGGTTGCCAATATTTATCCTTTGACGGTTGATTTTTGTTTACGTCTTGCCTGCATTGCCGCCCAAAAATTTTGCCTTAAACAAAAAAAAGTTGCGATTGCACGCGATACCCGCATTTCCGGCGATATGCTGTTTTCGGCCTTAGCATCGGGGTTTACCTCACAAGGCATTGATGTTATTGATTTAGGGGTAATTCCGACTCCTCTTTGCACGACATTAACCCCGCAATTAAACGTTGATATGAGCATCATGATTACCGCTTCGCACAATCCGTATTATGATAACGGCTTGAAGTTCATCACCTCCGAAGGCAACAAATTTTCCGACTCCGCCACTAAAATTTTGGAAGAAGAAACAATAAAAGATTTCACTTTTGAATTCAATAAAGATAAAATCGGTAAGATAATCAAAGAATCGGCAGGTTTAGATTCTTATTTTACGATTGTAAAAAAACTGACTAACTCCAACTCTCTTAAAAACATGAAAATCGTTTTGGATTCGGCAAACGGTGCATTTTCAGCCATTTTACCCGAAGTTTTCAAATTTTTGGGAGCCGAAACCATAAGTCTTTCGGATAATCCGAATGGGACTAACATCAATGAAAATTGCGGTTCACAACATACCGAAAATTTGTGCAAAACCGTTGTTGATAATCATTATGATTTAGGAATTGCAGTTGATGGCGACGGCGACAGAATCATTATCTGTGATGAAAAAGGCAACCGCTTAAACGGCGACCAGATTATTGCCTTTTTAGCGCAATATCTCAACAAACATAATATGCTGAAAAACAATGCAGTTGTCGCCACGATTTATTCTAATCTCGGATTGGGCGAATATATCAAATCGCTCGGACTTGATTTTTATGCGACTCCTGTCGGCGAGCGCTATGTTATTGAAAAAATGCAAGAAGTCGGAGGCAATCTCGGCGGCGAAGAATCGGGACACATGGTATTATCGGATTACAGTTTGACAGGCGATGCCATGCTGACGGCGATTGTGGTTTGCCTCGGCATTAAGGAACTCGGTAAAAAAGTCAGCGAGATTTTTCCGATATTTGAGCCGTTCCCGACCATTGCACACAACTTAAGATTTGCCGACAAGGCGCAGGTTGAAAAAATCATGGCAAACAAAAATGTTCAAGAATCTATCGAAAAAGCCAAGAAACAACTTCAATCCAAAGGCTCATTGATTGTCCGCAAATCCGGTACCGAACCGGTTATCCGACTTAAATTGGAAGCAAAAGACGAAAATTTAATAAATCATTTAAGTAAGGAACTGATATCAGCCATAAACGAAGTCAAATAGTCTTCAGAATATATTAAACCCCGCCGATTGGCGGGGTTTTTATTGGCTCCGACTATCTGATTCGAACAGATGACCGATCGGTTAACAGCCGATTGCTCTACCGCTGAGCTAAGTCGGAATAATTATAAATCTGGAGGCCGGTACCGGAATCGAACCGATATCAAAGGATTTGCAGTCCTCTGCATAAGCCATTCTGCCAACCGGCCGTTTACCATTAAGGCACCGAATCTCGCTTAACAAAAAACATATATACAAATTTTTCCTTAAAGGTCAATACTTTTTTTCATAAAAAGCTAAAAAATTCCAATATCTTGTGCAAAACTTGCTTTTTTGTAGCAACTTTGAGCTCATTTATATAGATTACACTAAAGAAAGAGAGGGAAAATGAGGATAGCGATTGCCGCCGACCATGGAGGATTTGCCTTAAAAAACAAGATAATGGAGCATTTCAAAAACCTGAATTTGCTTGACTTAGGGACAGATTCCGCCGATTCGGTCGATTATCCGGATTTTGCAAAAAAAATGGCTTATACGATTTTAAGCGGTGCGGCGGATTTGGGAATTCTTATTTGCGGCACCGGAATCGGTATGTCGATTGCCGCGAATCGCTATCACGGAATCCGCGCCGCACTGGTTTACAACCGTGAGGTTGCAAAACTCGCAAAACAGCATAACAATGCCAATATTCTGGTTTTCGGCGGCCGCACAATGGATGAAAAGGAAGTAATTTCAAGCATTGAAGCTTTCTTAAACAGTGATTTTGAGGGCAACCGCCATCAAAGACGATTGGATAAAATTGAGCAAACGGAGTAATTTATGGATTTTGAAAAAGATTTAAAAACGCAAGATTCTGCAATTTATGATATTATTCAAAAAGAGCTGAAGCGCCAACAGGAACAAGTTGAACTTATTGCTTCGGAAAATATTGTTTCCCGCGCGGTAATGGAAGCGCAAGGCTCAATATTAACCAATAAATATGCCGAAGGCTATCCTGCACACCGCTATTATTGCGGCTGTGAATTTATCGATGAGATTGAAACACTGGCAATTGAGCGGGCGAAAAAACTGTTCAATGCCTCGTATGCCAATGTTCAACCTCATTCGGGAAGTCAGGCAAACATGGCTGTTTATCTGGCTTTACTTGCCCCCGGCGATACAATAATTGGAATGAGTTTAGATGCCGGCGGACACCTAACCCACGGCGCCAAAGTTTCCTCAAGCGGCAAAATTTTCAAGTCGGTACAATACGGTGTAAAGAAAGATGACGGTCTGATTGACTTTGAAGAAGTTGAGCGCTTAGCAAAAGAACATCACCCGAAACTTATTGTCGCCGGCGGTTCGGCATATCCGCGCCGAATTGACTTTAAGCGTTTTCGCGAAATTGCCGATGAGACAGGTGCATATTTAATGGTTGATATGGCTCATTTTGCCGGTTTAGTTGCCGCAGGCGAACATCCGAATCCTCTGGAATATGCCGATGTTGTTACCACCACCACCCACAAAACCTTGCGCGGACCACGCGGTGGAATGATATTAACCAATAATCCTGAGATTGCAAAAAAAGTCAACTCCTCAGTATTTCCGGGAACTCAAGGCGGACCTCTGGAACACGTCATTGCCGGCAAAGCGGTATGTTTTGGCGAGGCCTTAACTCCACAGTTTAAAGACTATGCGCATCAGGTTATTACCAATGCTAAAATTTTGGGAGAAACATTAAAAAAGCGAGGTCTTGAACTTGTTTCCGGCGGAACGGATACCCATTTGGTTTTAGTTGATTTACGTCCGAAGAATTTGACCGGCGACGTGGTTACAACCGCTTTGGAAAAAGCGCATATAACTTGCAACAAGAATGCAATTCCGTTTGACCCTCAGCCGCCGAAAATCACTTCCGGCGTAAGATTGGGAACTCCGGCGGGAACAACCCGCGGATTTAAAGAAAAAGAATTCGAATTTGTCGGCAACTGCATCGGCGACGTTGTTGATGCGTTGGCTAAAGGCAATGCCGATGAAACGATTGCCGCAACGGCAAAAAAAATTGTGGCATTGTGCCATGATTTTCCGATTTATGATTAACTTTGATTAAAAGGAACAAAAATATGCTTAAAAACTTTTTTAATGAATTTAAAACTTTCGCAATGCGCGGAAATGTTATGGACATGGCAGTCGGTATCATTATCGGTGCCGCGTTCGGAAAAATTGTCAGCTCTCTGGTTGAAGACGTTATTATGCCGCCGATAGGATGGGTTTTAGGCAACGTTGATTTTTCGAATTTGGTATTAAAGCTCAATGATGACGTCGCCATTAAATACGGTGCGTTTTTGAATACTGTTATCAGCTTCATTATCGTAGCCTTTGCCGTATTTATTTTGATTAAAGCTATCAATACTCTGCAGGCAAAAATGCTTAAAGCTGAGGCAGATGCCGCCGCAAATGCCGCACCGACAACCAAAAAATGCCCTTATTGCTGCAACGAAGTTAATATTGAAGCGACTCGTTGCCCGTTCTGCACATCGGAATTGAAAAAATAAGTAGATTTTGCTGACTTAAAAAAGAAAAATCCCCTTACCTGACTTGAGGTAAGGGGATAATTTTTTTCTAGAGCGTTCCGACGGGGCTCTTTGGCTTAGCCGTCTTCTCTAACCACTTCACGGCAGCCTTGACATCACCATCTTCGTACTCGGCACCGGAAGCTGTCACCATAGACCACTTGCCGTCGCGGCACCGCAACACGTCATACTCTTTCTCTGACTTCTGGTTAATGACATACAGTTTGTCAAAGACCATGTCTTGGAGATAGTCGTAGTTCGTGTTCAACAGGCCCCACTTCGTGGTTCCGCAGGCAAAAATTAAGTTGCCTTCCAGCTTAACGCTGGCATACGGACCAAAGAAGTAGCCTTTCTCCGGCAGGTACAGAGCGGTGCGCTCGCCCTTCTTAATAAACACAGCCTTTCCGGCAGCCTCCATCGAGTCGTAGGTATCAGAACCAAGGCGATTACCATCGACCTTGTAGAGGTCAAAACCGCCACCGGCCTTCTCTGCCTTGATAAAGTTGTTATCTTTGTCAAAGGAGACTTTGGCATAGATTTCCTCAGACACCGAATAGTAGGTCGAACCGTTGAAGTAGCGGAGCTTGAAACCGGGATTTTCGCCGGCAATCTGCTCGGTATAAATGTTATCAACCAGCTGAACAGGTTCAGCTTTCTGTTCACAACTTGTGAGGACTGCTATCGCAGCCACAGCACACAAAAATAAAAACTTTTTCATACACTAAAGTTTTGGTTAGTAAATAATAGAAAACACTGGGATGATAGTAAGCTTTATTTTTCAGTTTGTCAAGATATTTTTGTCAACCGATTTTAAAAAACAAGAAATTGTGCAAAAAAAGACTTGATTATTTTTCAATAATATACTATTGCTATGTTGTTTTTTGAAAAGATGCGGCCATGGCGGAATTGGTAGACGCGTAACGTTGAGGTCGTTATGAGCTAAGCTCGTGGAAGTTCAAGTCTTCTTGGCCGCACC
>ONLJ01000090.1 GCA_900318605.1 uncultured Rhodospirillaceae bacterium
CGACAGAAAGAAGGCAATCTTCAGTTACTCTGAATTCGCCGAGTTTTTTCTTCGGTTCAACATTAGCTTTGGCAAAATATCCCTTCAACGGCTTCGTTACGTTTTTGGCCTTAATGGCACCTGTACCGAGTTGAACAGCTGCATAGCCGTCCTTTTCAACCGTCTTAACTGCATCGGTAATTCTTACCCATGTGTTTTCAGAGCCCGGCACGCCGCCCTTAACCATAATCAAGCCTTTATCGGCATCAATCGAAACAACCTTGAGGTTCTGAACGGTAACGCGCTCATTACCCATATGACCGGCCATTTTCTTGCCTTTAAAGACTTTACCCGGATCTTGTCTTTGTCCTGTGGAACCATGAGAACGGTGTGAAATTGATACACCGTGAGTGGCTTCCAAACCGGCAAAGTTATGACGCTTCATAACACCGGCGAAACCTTTACCGATAGAAGTTGAGCAAACGTCAACATACTGACCGGCAACAAAGTGTTCCACAGATAATTCATTTCCGACTTTAAGCAGGCAATCTTCAGATACTCTGAACTCGCCGAGCTTTTTCTTCGGTTCAACATTAGCCTTTGCGAAATATCCTTTCATCGGCTTGGTAACGTTCTTTGCCTTGATGGCACCGGTACCTAACTGAACTGCATTGTATCCGTCTTTTTCGGCTGTTTTAACAGCAACAACCTTCAAGCCTTCAACGCTCAAAACCGTAACAGGAACATGAGTTCCGTCGGCTTCGAAAATGCGGGACATTCCTAATTTTTTTGCGATTAGACCCGTACGCATTATTATTTTTTCCTTTTCTTAATTGGTTGACAAACAGACGAACTGAAAGCCAACATTAACATTATTACAATTTAATTTCTACATTAACACCGGCGGCCAAATCAAGCTTCATCAAAGCATCAACGGTTTGCGGTGTCGGGTTAACAATATCAAGAAGTCTTTTATGAGTTCTGATTTCAAACTGTTCACGCGCTTTCTTATCAACATTCGGAGAGCGGTTAACGGTAAACTTCTCAATTTTATTCGGCAGAGGAATCGGTCCTCTTACGTTTGCGCCTGTTCTTTTGGCAGTATGTACGATTTCCGAGGTGGAAAGGTCCAATAATCTGTGATCAAAAGCCTTAAGGCGAATTCTTATATTTTGTGTTTCCATTTTACACTTTATTCCTATAACTAGACAGCAAAAAAACAACAATGGTTTTTGCCATCTAAAATTGTTAAACTTCTGACAAACGCTTTCGCAACAAAAGGTCTGCCCTATATTTTATATTTGCTTCGCTGCGGGGTTGACCCCCTCAAAACAATTGTTGTGGCGAGTCTAATAACATAAGCAAAAGCAAAATGCAAGCAAAAAATGCTTCGAAAATGAAAAAAATTTTTAATAGTCGATTTTAAGGGATTTTATCCGGTTGATGTTAAGGATTGTAAAGGGGTGATGGCAAGGGTAATAAAGATGTTAATTTTAATGTTGTAAGTCATAGTAGTTTTTTTGAAATATTAAAAAGATTCATAAGATAGATACTCATGATTCAAAATACTTCAAACAAGAACATAGTTAGAACAAAATGCTTGACAAGTTACTTTTTATCATTCATTATGTTCTCCATAGAATAATACATCACAACCACATTATTTGCGGGGGACAGGTTAGAATGAAAAAAATTATTTCATCTTTTATCGGGGGTTTTATGTGCCTTTTACTGATGACGGTTAAGGCAGAGAGTGAACTTTTAGATAGCCAATGGTGGCAGCTGGCAACACCGAGTACCTTAAGTATATCCATATTGAAAGGTCTTGACTTTAGCGAAAAGGATGAAACTGGGCATACGGTTTTGATGTATGCGGCATCCAACAATCAGAATCCGGAGATAATCGAAACGCTGTTGAAAAAGGGAGCGGATATTGAAGTAAGAGATAAAGATGGAATGACTGCGTTGATGCATGCGGCAGCCCATAATCAGAATCCGGAGATAATCGAAACGCTGTTGAAAAAGGGAGCGGATATTGAAGCAAGAGATAAAGAGGGATGGACTGCGTTGATGGTTGCGGTAGGCAACAATCAGAATCCGGAGA
>ONLJ01000067.1 GCA_900318605.1 uncultured Rhodospirillaceae bacterium
GCGGCCATGGCGGAATTGGTAGACGCGTAACGTTGAGGTCGTTATGAGCTAAGCTCGTGGAAGTTCAAGTCTTCTTGGCCGCACCATTTATTAAAAGACTTACTTTGAGTTAAAACCTAAGAAAGAATCAAAGGAGTGCCGCGAATGTTGAAAATTTACAAGACAGAAGAAACCGGCAAATTGGCTAAACTCAAAAAATCCAAATCGATTTCCAAATCGTGGTTCAATTTAATAAATCCGACAGCAGAAGAAATTAGACAAGTATCGCAACTGTTAAAAGTTGATTCCGATATTTTGCGCAATTCATTAGATGCCGATGAGCGTTCCCGAGTCGAACTTGATGAAGGTATATTTTCAACCATTGTAAATTTACCGCTTCTTGATGAAGAAGGCAACTTTGATACATTGCCGTGCGGTTTGGTATTCAGCGGCGACAACTTCTTGACGATTTGCTCGCGTGACAACCGTATTTTGAGTTCATTTAACAAGAACACAACCAAAACTTTTGATACTCGTGAGCGAACCAAATTTATGCTTTCGATTCTTTATAAAATCACTCAGTTTTACTTGCGTTATTTAGCGATTATCAACCGCAAGACCGAGCATTTGGAAGATGCCTTAAAGCAGACAACTCATAATGAAGAGCTGTTTCAACTGATGGAAATACAAAAATCTCTCGTATATTTTACCACCGCTTTACGAGATAATCAGTTAGTTTTGGAAAAAATTCTGCGTATGACCAAATCTCCGGCCAGTTCGAAATTACTTGCCTTTACCGAAGATGACACCGACTTGTTGGAAGACGTAATCGTTGAAAACAAGCAAGCTATCGAAATGGTTGATATGCATCGTTCAATTTTAGAAGGAATGATGGACGGTTTTGCATCAATAATCAATAATAACTTAAACCAGATTATGAAATTTTTGGCGGCGATTACGATTGTTTTATCAATACCGACCATGCTTGGAACGTTCTGGGGAATGAACGTTGCCGTACCGTTTGCAAACGATATGAGTTACGGTTTCGGTGCCGTAATTTTACTTTCGCTTTTAGGAACTTTATTAGTCATTTTATATTTCAAGAAAAAAGGAATGTTTTAAAAACAAAAAAGGATATTCTCTTTAGCGAAAATACCCTTCTTTTAAGCCGATTATCCTCAGTAATTTTCGGCTCTCAATTCAAAATAGCTTTGCGGATGAGCGCATACCGGACAAACGGCCGGAGCATTGGTACCGACGATAATATGTCCGCAGTTACGGCATTCCCAAACTTTGACTTCCGATTTTTCGAAGACTTTTTTGGTTTCGACATTTTTTAATAACGCACGATATCTTTCCTCGTGAGTTTTTTCAATCGCGCCGACCGCACGGAATTTTGCCGCCAAAGCAGAAAAACCTTCTTCTTCTGCGGTTTTAGCAAATCCCTCATACATATCGGTCCACTCATAATTTTCGCCCTCGGCAGCAGCCTTCAAGTTTTCGGCAGTATTACTGATTCCGCCCAATTCCTTAAACCATAACTCGGCATGTTCTTTTTCATTTGCTGCTGTTTTAGTAAAAATCTCTGAAATTTGTTCAAAACCTTCTTTTTTAGCAACGCTGGCAAAATAGGTATATTTGTTGCGTGCTTGACTTTCACCGGCAAAAGCCGTTTGCAAATTCTTTTCGGTTTGCGTACCCTGATATTTATTTGTCATAGTCGTTCCTTAAATAAAAAATTAACTAACGATATGGATTATATTTCAGTTTTTAGCGCTTTGCAACACGATTATTGCAATTATCAAAAAACATAATTTTTCACAATCATAAAAAAAGTTTTGACAATAGGTATAAATAAGTTTATAAAGACCGCAATTCAGTTCCGTGGTGAAACGGTTATCACGTATCCTTGACATGGATGAGTCAGCAGTTCGACTCTGCTCGGGACTACCACTTCCCTGATTGATATAAACGGTTTTATTTTTCGGCGATAAAAATTGCTCCGAAAACAGGTTTTTTATCTTCATTACGCAACATTTCGGGATTATAAGATACTTTGGAATAGCCGATTTTTTCCAACAGATTTTTAAGATATTGCGGATTATGGCGATAACGTCCGTTTGATTGAATTAAAAAAGTATCGATATTATCATCTGTTTCAACCGAAAAAATCAATTTCATCGGCAGGCATAATTTAAAAATCTCCTCCAAATCGCCGAAATAACAGAACACATCGGCAGCAACAATCAAATCAAAATGCTCATTATTTTTTTGCAAAAAATCACAAATTTCCGCGTTAATCAACTTCGCATAAGAATGTTTTTGTTCGGCAGCCTGGAGCATTTTTTCCGAAATATCGACTCCGAAGATTTCATTTTCATCATTTTTCAAAGCTGCACCCAAAAGTCCCGAACCACAACCCAAATCAAGAATTTTACCTTTACAATCACCGCACATTAAAGCAATTTTTTCAGCGACCTGATAATCGATATTTTTCAAAGTTTCTTCATATGTCGGCGCAAAAACATTAAACAATATTCGGTTATATTCAACCTCATGGTCGCTTCTTTGTCCGTTAATTATCGCCCATAAATGACAAGCGACAACATTTTCCGGCATTTTATCATACCAATTTTGCGCAATTTTTTTAGCTTTTTCCGGCGCTGTTTTATTAAACAATATCAGAGTTTCAGCGAGATTTATACTCCAATCAAGTCGTTCCGGCGCCAGATAAAAAGCATTAAACATCAAATAAAGCGCCTGTTCATAATCCTGAAGTTCTTTTAATATCAAAGCAAGATTATAGCTGATTTCCGGTGTTTCCGGCGCAATCAAAACTGCCTGACGATATTCTTCCAGAGCCTCCAACGTGCGTTTTGTTTTACAAAGCATATCGGCATAATTAACGTGGGCGGAAAGATTCTGCGGACTGATTTCTATTGCCTTTTTATAGTATTTTTCCGCTTCCTTAAAATTTTGATTTTGCGCCAGTATATCGGCAATATTCAAAAGAGCCTGATTATTATGGGCGTTTATTCTTTCAGCCTGATAAAATAAAGTCAGCGCTTCATTTTGATTGCCGCCGTTTTGCAATATTGCCTCGGCAAGCAAAGTTTTAATTTCATCGGAATCCGTAAGTTTATTTGCGGTGCGCAAATATTCCTCCGCATTTTTATAATCTTTTTGAAGAAGTTTTCTGCGACCGAGATAATAGAAAATCGCCGGACAATCAGAATATTTATCGGCTAATTTTTCCAGTTCTTTTTCATCATCGTTCATCTCGAAAAGATTGGCATAAGCCTCAGCATAATCAGCATCCAGAGCGATTGCCAAATTGTATTCCTTTGCCGCTTCGTCCTTATTTCCGATATGCCA
>ONLJ01000060.1 GCA_900318605.1 uncultured Rhodospirillaceae bacterium
GATTATGGGGTTGGCGGAAGTTATCCCGAGTATTCCCCGTGTTTTGAGGCGGATAAGTGAAACAATCGAGGATATAAAAAAGCAAAAACCCGATGTCGTAATCAGTATTGACAGCTGGAGTTTTTGTTCCAGAATCCATAAAAAACTACGCAAACTTAAACTCGGTATTCCGCAAATTCACTACGTTGCGCCACAGGTTTGGGCGTGGAAGAAAAAGCGAGCCCGCACAATGTATAAATATATTGATCATCTTTTGACCCTTTTTCCGCAGGAGCCGAAGTATTTTACGCCGTATCATCTGCCGGCAACGTTTGTCGGGCATCCGGTCATCGAAAGCGATATCGTAAACGGCGAGAAAAGCGATTTCCGTAAGCGCCACAAAATCAGCGGAAAATCCAGAATTATGCTGGTTCTTCCGGGATCGCGTCATAATGAAGTGGAGCGCCTTTTGCCGATATTTTTGGAAGTGGTTAAAAACATCAATGCCAAATACGACGACTTCTCGTTTGTGATTCCGACGGTCAGCACGGTTGCTCAAAGAGTCAAAAAGACAGTGGAAGAATCCGGTTTGCCGGTCATCGTGGTTGAAGGTCAAAAAGAACGTCATGATGCGTTTAAGGAGGCAATGGTGGCGATTGCGGCTTCCGGTACGGTGGCGCTTGAGTTGGCGATTGTTGATGTTCCGCATATCATCGGCTATAAAGTTCCGAAATTGACCGAATGGGTAGCCCGCCATTTTATTCATATTCAGTTTGTAAATTTAAGTAATATTTTATTGGGGCGCGAAATTGTACCTGAACTTTTGCAAGATGATTGTAATGCGCAAAATATTGAAAGTTATGTTGAACAATTTATTGCTCATAAAGATATTTATACCCGTCAGATGAACGGTTTTGAAAAGGTGCGTAAAATTTTGGGATTTGGAGAGCAAAAACCAAGTCAAAAGGCAGCTCAAACCATTATTGAGGTAATCAAAAACAAAAAATGATTCGCCGTTTTTTGCAAAATTTTTACGGTAATTTTATTGAGGAGCAAACAAGGTGGATTGCTCTGGTGCCGATTCTTTTCGGTATCGGAATCGGAATTTATTTTGCACTTCCGTTTGAGCCGAAGTATTGGGTTACGCTTCTGATTATCGAATTTTTGTTGTTTGTTTTTTATCTTTTGCGCCGAAATACGGCGCTTCATTTACCATTGTATGGTCTGTTGCTGATTACTCTCGGTTTTGCTAATGCTCAGCTTCATACTATTTATCAAAGTCGGCGAATTGAGATGTTGAGCAATACAGTAACTTACATCTCCGGTAGGGTTGTAGATGTTTCTCAAAGTACCAGAGGAAAAACACGGTATACCCTCGAAAATGCTTTTGATTTTGATAAACCGCTGAAAGGCAGATTTCGGATAACTTCAATGACCAAAGATAATGATTTCGAAATCGGAGATTGTGTGGAAACAGCGGCAAAACTGCTTGAAGCCTCGCCGTTGCCCATTAAAAATTCTTTTGACTTGAGCCGAAAATATTTTTTCGACGGCTTGAGCGCTACTGGTTATACCTTAGGGGATACGTTCAAAATTGCTTGTCCGGAAAATATGAAAACTTCGGATTTTTTGATGGAAATCAATGCTTTTCGGGGAAAAGTCGCCGGCAGAATCAACAAAGCTTTGCCGATTGATGAAGCCGGTATTATTGATGCACTTTTGGTCGGAGAAAAGAGTTATATTCCACAGCAAATTACCGATAATTATCGCAACTCCGGATTGGCTCACTTTTTGGCTGTGTCGGGTTTGCATTTGGGTACAATCGCCGGGTTGGTATTCTTTTTGGTGCGTTGGTTGATTTCATTGTTTCCGTTTTTGGCACTACGCTATGACAGTAAAAAAATTGCGGCTGTTTTTTCAATTTTGTTTGCTTTTATGTATTTGTTAATTTCAGGGGCGGCAATACCGGCGCAACGTGCTTTTATTATGGTTTCGACGGTTTTGGTCGGCGTGATGTTTAATCGGCAAGCGATATCTTTGCGAATGGTTAGTTTTGCGGCGCTGATGGTATTGATTATTTCGCCGGCTGCTCTGGTTTCGGTAAGTTTTCAAATGTCGTTTGCCGCCGTTACGGCATTGGTGGTTTTTTATGAAAAATTTGCGCAAAAAATTTCGGCATGGAGTTATGACCGCGGTTTTATAATGAAGGCTTTTTATTATCTTATCGGGGTGGTAATTTGCGATTTTGTGGCCAGTTTGGCGACATCTCCTTTTGCAATTTATCATTTTCAGCGTTTGGCACTATATACCAGTTTGGGTAATCTCTTGGCCGGCCCGCTGATTGCTTTTTGGGTAATGCCGGCAATTTTGATTTGTCTTGCGGTGTTGCCGTTCGGAATCTTGATTTATCCGCTTAAAATTTTGGCTTACGGTATCTGGATTATGAATTATATAACTGCTTATGTTGCTGCTCTGCCTTATAGCGTTTTATATGTTCATTCGCTGGAATTTGGCGGATTTTTGCTGATTGTGTGTGGCGCAATTTGGTTGTGTGTATGGCAGAAAAATTGGCGCTATTACGGAGTAATTGCGATTATTGCAGGGTGTATAACAATGTTCGGAAAACCTGTTCCCGACGCAATCATTTCGTTTGATGGCAACGGGGTTGCTTTGCGTGATCAGAGCGGTGTTATGACATTGGTTCCGCTCGGGCGGGCAAATAACTGGACCAGAGAAATCTGGCGGCAAAATTTTGAGTTGAAAATTCCCGATAAAGAAGAGCAAAAAGTTTTGAAAAATATTTTTGCCGGTAAGGAAAATAAGCCGGATTGGATTGATGTGAGTTGCGATGGTAACAAAAACTGCACATATAAAAATGCGCTTAAATTTAATGCCGACGGTGCGATTTTACTCAATGGTAAACCGGTGAGCAAGAAATATGGCGCTTATGTTTATATCTCTGGTGGTAAAATATATTCCGAACCGATGATAAGTCCTTCCTGTCGGCCGTGGAAAAATTGTGATTAAAAGTTAATCAAAACATTATGAAGATGAGATTTTTGTTTATTTTAAGCATTATTCTCTTGCGCCGTGAAACAAAAAAAACTAAATAGAGGACATTGCTTAAAATAAAAGAGAAAAAAATGGTCGATACTGAATATTATGATTTGTTGGAAATATCGCAGACAGCGAGCGCCGGTGAGATTAAAAGAGCTTTCAGAAAGCAGGCAATGAAATATCATCCCGACAGAAATCCGGGAGATAAAGAAGCCGAGCAAAAATTTAAGGCAATCAATGAGGCTTATGAAGTTTTGAAAGACGAGCAAAAACGTGCTGCCTATGACCGCTACGGCAAGGGCGCATTTGCCGGTGGAAACGGCGGAGGAAATCCGTTCGGCGGCGGTTTTGATTTCGGCGGTGGTTTTGCCGATATGTTTAATGATATTTTTTCCGAATTCATGGGTGGCGGAAGGCAGTCTTATACCCAACGGGGCAGTGATTTGCGCTATAATTTGAATATTACCTTGGAACAAGCTTTTAACGGCTGTGAGGAAGAAATTGTCGTTCCGACAACTAAAAATTGTGAAAAGTGCCATGGGCACGGGACTAAAGACGGTAAAGAACCTCCTGTTTGTCAAACTTGTCAGGGAAAAGGTAAAATACGCACATCTCAAGGAGGATTTTTTGTTGTAGAAACGCCTTGCCCGCGTTGTCATGGTTCAGGTAAAGCGGTTTTGGAACCATGTTCGGATTGTAATGGTAATGGGCAAATAAAAATCAATAAAAAACTTAAAGTCAAACTTAAAGCCGGTGTGGCTACCAATATGCGTGTTCGTATATCAGGAGAAGGAATGGCCGGATTGCACGGCGGAGAAAACGGAGATTTATATGTGGCGGTGGTTGTTCAGCCGCATAAACTTTATGAGCGCAACGGCGATGATTTATACACCGCCGTGCCGGTTACGGTTTCAGATGCCGTTTTGGGCGGAAAAATCGAAATTCCGGGAATCGACGGTAAGAAAGTAGCGGTTAATGTTCCGGCAGGAACACAAAATGATACTTTGCTTAAAATCAAAGGCGAGGGTATGCGACTTTATGATTCGGAAAAACGAGGCGATTTATATGTCAGCGTTAAAGTTATTATTCCGACCAAACTCAATGCTAAGCAAAAAGAGTTGATGGAAGCGTTCAAAAACGAAAGCGGGCAAGAAAGCACTCAGCCGGAAATTAAAGGATTCTTCGATAAAATCAAGGATTTGTTCCAATGAGTTATAGAATCTGAAAAATTTTCATATTCACAAAATGACGGTTTTGAAAAAAATTTGTTGACAAGCAAAAAGCTCTGGTATATAAGCATTCCTGGTTATGCCAACATAGCTCAGTTGGTAGAGCTACTGATTTGTAATCAGTGGGTCCGCGGTTCGAGTCCGTGTGTTGGCACCAATTCATAGCGCTCTTTAACGGGCGCTTTTTGTTTTATGGCGATAATTTTACTTTTTAAAAAATATCAAAAAGTAAGAAATGCAAACTTTTGTTAAAATACTAAGAATCATCTTAAATTAAGCTTGTTTTTTTTATAAAATCGGTTATTATTGTGAAAATTGGAGAATACTGATGATTGAAGATGATGATGACGATGAAAGCGGCGGTTCCAAAAAGCCGACCGCGGGAAAGTCGGATAAAAAGGGATTTGATGTCGAAGGCAGATTGAGCTTGCGTATTGATGCGCAGGAAGCTACCCGTTATCAGGAAAATAAGGGAAAAAATAATCTGAATAATCGTGTTACCGGTATTAAAAATTTGCGTAAAAAGGTCAGGGATTCGCGTGATGAGGAAGAAAACGGAATCGATACCGATGTGATTGCTTCTCTTAATCAGTTGCAAATGAATTTGGTTGATGCTTCCAACGGCGATAATACGTTGCTGGCAGCGATTGATCAGAGCGAAAAGCGTAACTTACAGCAAAATACCGTCATAGAAATTTCAAGACAGGAACAAAATGCCGGTAAAATGAATGCTATTCTTCAAGCCAATAAGCTCTCGGAAAAAGCCGGAGTTTCAAAAATTACCGATGCCGAATTTGTGGAAAAAATGCAGGAAGCCATTTATAATCCGAGAAAACTTCAAAATAAGGTGTTAGGTGAGAATATTTCTAAAAAGCTCGGAATTGAGGGTAAAATCGATAAGAAAAATACCGATTATATTATCGAAGGTGTGAAAAAAATCCGCGAAGTTGCCGGCGACAGGCAAGTCAAAAAGGTTAATTTTGATGATGTCGAAAAATTGGGCAGTAAAAAGGCCAATAAAAACGAAACAGCTGAACTTATCTTAAAAAAGTCGGGGCAAACCGCTCGTCTTTCTGAAATAAAGATGAAAAATGCCGTTGATGATACTAAAGGTAAAAAGGCTCATAAACCTCGTGCTTATTCGCAAAAAATGAAAAAACTTTTAGAGGATACATTAAAGAAAAACGATAAAGTTCGTTGATAAATTAAAGTAAAAATTTGATTTTTGTGAAAGTTGTAATAAAATTTGAAAAACTTATATTGTTGGGGGTAAAATGGAAAACAGATATTATACCTTAATGGAAAAACAGGATTTCTTCGAAATTATCGAAAATAAATATGGTGAATTGGCTGTGTTTATTGATGCTCGTGACGGCAATCCGGTTGAGCCGGTATTGGAGTTTGATGGTAAGCAAACAGCCCTGTTGAAACGTGATGAACGCCGCTCGATTATTTTGGAAAATATTGATGCGGAAACCCGTAATGTTTTGGCCGAGGCGGAGTTTGTGATGATTGTCGAACTCAAAGGCGAAGTTGTTGAGCGGGTTTATGCTACTCCGCTTGAGAATGTTGATGAAATAGTTCTTATCGGTCGTCACACTCGGGCTGATGAATTCTTTAAGGCAAAAAGTAAGGACGAATTGCTTAAGTCATTCGGCGCCGTTAAAGTTTGGTCCGGTGGTGTGGTAAAATGATAGGACTGGTTTTTGTTACGCACGGAAATCTGGCTAAGGAATTTCGTGCGGCGATGGAACATGTCGTCGGAGAGCAAAAGCAAATCGAATGTGTTTGCATCGGTCCGGAAGATGATATGGATGAACGTCGGATGGAAATTTTAAGCAAGGCTAAAGCTGTTGATTCCGGTGAAGGTGTTTTGATTTGTACCGATATGTTCGGCGGTACTCCTTCAAATTTGGCAATGACCGTTATCGAACATGGAAATTTTGATGTTATTGCCGGTGTTAATCTGCCGATGTTGATTAAATTGGCAACCGTTCGTAAAACCGAAAAATTAAAGGAATGTGCTTTAAGTGCGCAAGATACCGGAAAGAAGTATATAAACATTGCTTCTCAGCTTTTAGGTAACGGTTCGAAATGAGCGAAATTCAGGCGGAACTTGTAATTCAAAATCAAAAAGGTTTGCACGCTCGTGCGGCGGCTGCTTTCGTTAAGTGTATCGGCGATTATGATGCCGAAGTCCGGGTAATGAAAGACGGACAGGAAGTTGACGGAAGTTCGATTTTAGGGTTGATGATGTTAGGCGCTTCCAAGGGAAGTACAATCACGGTAAAAGCTTCAGGAAATCAGGCTCAAGAAGTTATAAATTCCGTATCGTTGTTGATAAATTCTTTGTTCGGCGAGGAAATGTGAAAGCAAAAGCACCGCGCAACAAAACTTTAAGTCTTTCCTTGGAGCAAGAAGAGCATTATGCTCAAAAAGCTTTGGTGCTTGATACGCATGCTTCGCTTAAAAAACTGAGTGATAAAATAATTTTGCAGGATACGATTGAGGCGATGTCTTTTATGGCACCGTCGATTGTTGATTTGATGATTGTAGATCCTCCATACAATCTGACTAAAAATTATGCCGGCAGTAAATTTAAAAAACGTGATTTCGAACAATATTGCAAATGGTTCGACTCATGGCTTGAGAAAGCAGACAGATTGTTAAAACCGAATGCCAGTATATACATTTGCTCCGATTGGCAAACTTCAATTGCAGTGCCACTGGTGGCGCAAAAATACTTTGTCTTGCGTAACCGAATATCATGGGAACGCGAAAAAGGGCGGTCATGCGCCAAAAACTGGAAAAATTGCTTGGAGGATATTTGGTTTTTTACCAAAAGTGATGATTATGTCTTTAATCTTGAAAAGGTAAAAATGCAGCGGCAGGTAATTGCTCCGTATCGAGCGGAAAACGGAAAGCCGAAAGATTGGTCGGAGAAAAACGGGAAGAAGATTCGTTTGACTGCGCCGTCAAATTGTTGGACCGACATTACTATTCCGTTCTGGTCAATGAGCGAAAATACCGAACATCCTACTCAAAAACCGGAAAAATTGATGGCTAAATTGATTTTGGCTTCAAGTGATGAAGGTGATTTGGTTTTCGATCCGTTCGTCGGTTCGGGAACAACCGCAGTGGCGGCAAAAAAATTGGGGCGCCGGTATTTGGGAATCGAGCGTGAGCCGAAATATGCGGCATTGGCGCTTAAGCGCTTGGAATTGGCTCAGGAAGATAAGCGGATTCAAGGTTATGAAGATGGCATCTTTAAGTGCCGTAATACATAAAACTGATGTGTAAAATAGTGTTGATTTTTCGAATATCACGCTTGACTTTCGGGCGTTCAAACTTGTAGTATTACGAGCCGGAAAAGTGTTGAGTTTATTTTTTGGAGGTCTTTAATGCTTTGTATTTTCCATATCGCCGATCATGACGGAAAAGGTTCCGCCGCTATTGTTAAAGATATGTTTCCTCAAACGGAGTTGTTCGGCCTTAATCACGATATGGAAATTCCGTATGAACTGATTGAACAGCATGATAAAATCGTTATTTGCGATATAGCTCTACCTCTTGATTATATGTTTGAACTTAATGATAAAATTGATTTGACGTGGATTGATCACCATATTTCGGTAATCAACGAATACGAAAGCGCTATGGCTGACGGTAAACATAAGGCTATTAAAGGAATACGTGAAGTCGGCAGTGCTGCGTTGGTGTTGACCTGGCGCTATTTCCATCCAGATGAAAAATTGCCGGAAGGTCTGAGGTTGCTCGGACTTAATGATATTTATGATTTGCGCGATCGTCGGGTTCGTCCTTTTGAAATGGCAATGCAGATAAACGGTATCAACAAGCCGACCGATAAAATTTGGAAACAGATTTTTGATGAGCAAATTGATATAAATGAGATGGTTGAAAAAGGTAAAGCGATTATGTCATGGGTTAGAAACCGCAATTATCGATTGGTTCGTTCAATGGCTTTTGAAAGCGAATATAACGGGTTGAAATGTATTTGTTCAAATATGGCTCAAGGCCAATCCGAATTTTTTGATACATTGGATAATTGCCGCGATTATGATGTTATGGTTAACTTTTTTATGAGCAAAAGAAATCTATGGAACATAACTTTTTATACCTATAAACAAGATGTTGATGTATCAAAAATTGCTGCCGAGTTCGGCGGTGGCGGACACGCAAAAGCCGCCGGTGCTTCATCGTTAAAAGAGCTTCCTGATTTTTTGAAAAACGGGAAACCATGGGTAAAACCGCAGAAAAGTTAAAAATCTCAATGCGTCTTTTTTAAGTTATCGATTTTTAAGGCCAGTTGTCTTTCCTGCTTTTCAATTTGTCCGTGGTAGTGATCGACAACGTGGTTGAGTTTGCTCCAAAAATTGTGCTCATAGGCGATAATAGTTCCCCAAATAGCCATCAAAAACGTAATTATTGTAATTACGCTTTCCGCAATTTCCAGTTTTTCCTTAAAAGTATATTTCGGTAAAAAGTGTTTCATATTACAGCAAATAATCCGCCTTTAAAATAAAACAACAGGTAATTTGAAAAAAATATTTGACTACCAATGAAAAAAGTTTAATATTCGGTTAAAATAAGGCTTATTTTATTTTAAGGAGAATTAGTATGAATAAAGGGATTATTGCAGCAGTATCCGGTGGTGTGATCGCTGTATGTGCGGGTATCGGATTTATTTTGTGGTATGGTAATCAGCCAATGAAGGAATATTATCCGAATGGTGCAATCAAAAGCATTACCCAAAGAAAAATGTTTCAACATACCGGTAAATGCCAAATGTTTGCTCAGGACGGAACTCTGATCGAAGAATTTGAGCAAATTAAAGGTGTTAAAAACGGTAAGGCAAAAATATATTTCAAAGACGGAAGTGCGGAATTTGGATATGTTAACGGTACAATTAACAGCCCTTTGAAAATAAATTCTGAAGAATATGCTAAATATCTTGAAAATGTAGATATCAATATTGCTAACTCGATGCTTAAGTTAGACAGTGGAGAAATCTTCGGCGCTGAAGGTAAAATTACCTGTAAAGAAGATGAATTTGTGGCAAATATGCAGTCATTCTTAAATCTTCAAAACTACGATAATTTCAAAAAGTTTTTCGGTTGTTTGAGTATCAATACTGCTTCAATCAAGGCTGATGAAGGAAAATGCGAATACAAGGGAGCATATCAGTATCCGCAGTTTAAGGCGGATACTTCAATAAGTTGTGAGGAAGCAAATGCAGAATTCTTGAAGGGTTATACCCAAGGTTTTGATGCTGTAAGCGATATGAGTTCGAACTTCGTCGATATTGAAGGAGTGGAGTTTAATGCCGGAGATATCGGTAATCTCGAAAGTTTTAAGTTTAATACCGATTTTGATATTAAGACCAAGAAAATTTCGTTCGATTTATCAACTGTTTCCGATAAAGCAAAAATGGAACAAAAAGCCTCATTCGGCGGTATCGAAAAAATGATTGAAAGTTCGGTGGAGTTTGCTTTTTCTCCGCAACAGGAAGGTGATGTCAAAAAACTTTTGTTAAGTGCTTTGCAAAATATTTCATGGTCGGATTTGAGTACGACAATCAATGATCATAAGCGCTTTGATATTAAAGGCGATTTTAATGTTATGAACGGATTTTCTGATCCGTATGTAATGTCTTATTACGGAAATAATGAAGTAACTACTCAATGGAAAATTGACGGCAAAGGTACAAGAATTACCTCAAAATATCCGAATACAAATAAGCCGATGTTGTCTTTGGGTTTGAACGTTAATGACGGATTTAAAAAGGCTTATAAAAACTTAGTAAAAGATGGGTTAAATATTGCTATGAACGGATCATCGGCTTTTAATCCGAAGACAATGGAAAAAATCCAAAATGAAGCTATTGATTTGGTTAAAGGGATTAGTTCCGTCAGCGGAATTTTGATGAATTCCGAAGGCAAGAAAACCATTTCCGGCGTAATGGCTTTGCAAAAGAATATAAATATCGAAAAATTTATGACTGATCCAATACAGTCTATGAATTTCAAAGTTATGACTTATCAAAATGATAAGCCGGAAAAAGTTTATGTCGGTAACTTCAGACAGGGCTTTGCTCTTAACGGCCGAAAGCTATCTAATGATGAATTGCAAATGGAAATGCAGGGCATCACGGAGTTACTTAAAAATAATGTTGACGGTATAATCTCCGAGTTGGAAAAAGTTTATGGTAATATTGACGATACCGATACAACATGGATTGATTCTGATGTTGATCCGTTCTTATTTGGTTTTTATAAGGGATATACATCTGCTCAGAAGCAGGATGTTACTGAACAGTACGAACAGCCGATTGAGATAGCTGATGAAGTTGTTGAAAGTGATGAGTACGTTGAACCGGAGCCTGTTATAGAAAATCCTGAACTTGAACCGGCAGTAGAGAATCCTGAACCGGTGGCAGAAAATCCTGAACCGGTGGCTGAAAATCCTGAACCGGTGGCAGAAAACCCTGAACCGGTGGCTGAAAATCCTGAACCGGTGGCTGAA
>ONLJ01000068.1 GCA_900318605.1 uncultured Rhodospirillaceae bacterium
CGGAACAAGTGCCGCCACCGAATCGATGACCAAAACATCAATCGCGCCGGAGCGTACCAAAGTATCGGCAATTTCCAACGCCTGCTCGCCGGAATCAGGTTGCGAAACAAGTAAATTCTCGACATCAACACCGATTTTTTTGGCGTACGACGGATCAAGAGCATGCTCAGCATCAACAAACGCACAAGTCCCACCTTTCTTCTGGCTTTGGGCAATAACGCTCAAAGCTAAGGTTGTTTTTCCAGAACTCTCCGGTCCGTAAATCTCAATAATACGGCCTTTCGGCATGCCACCGATTCCGAGCGCTATATCAATACCGATTGAACCGGTTGAAACTGCCTCAATATCAACATTTGTGTTTTGGCCCAAGCGCATAATCGAACCTTTGCCAAAGGCGCGTTCAATCTGACTCAAGGCGGCATCCAGTGCTTTATCTTTTTCCATATTTAAAAGTCCTTATTTT
Source organism: uncultured Rhodospirillaceae bacterium (assembly GCA_900318605.1). Classification (GTDB taxonomy): domain Bacteria; phylum Pseudomonadota; class Alphaproteobacteria; order RF32; family CAG-239; genus RUG410. The sequence goes on from ONLJ01000068.1 coordinate 464, forward strand.
ATAAAATTGTTCTTTATCCATTTATTGTTCATTTTTTTGCAAAATACAAACACAACGAACATTTTATCCGCTGAAATAATATTGTTCTAATTTTGTTCTTTAGTCAAGATGTTTTTTCGTTATGTTGATAAAAATTTATTATTTATTATTAAAACGCTCAGCATATTTGAATTTATTTATGCCGTTGACGGTTGATATTTTTTCGTTTTTCAATAAATTAGGTAGCTCAATGCGGCGAAATGTACTGCGCGGATCAGCATTGTCGGCAAATGCGGTGATATTTCCGGAAGCCGCGGCAATAAAGCGCTCGGAGGCTATTGCCCAGATTTTCATCAGTTCTTCTTGAGGCATTTGATGATTCGTTTCCAGCCCCAATTCAATCAATTTTTTTCCGCACTCGGTAGTGTCAAGCGTTATGCTTTTTAAGTGAGTTTTTACGTATTCCATGGCTTTTATTTTGTTTTCTTTGCTCGGCAGAAAATTTACACTGTATAAGACTACACTGTCCGCTAATGAGGATACATCGGCGGTTCTTGCAATTTCGTAAGCCTCATCTAATTTATTCATAGCTTTTGTTTTTCCAGATAAAAGTTTTTTCTGACAGCATTATATTTAACTGTTTAATCAGTGAATTTCTCGGTGTAATCAAGACCGCATGTATGCCGGCATTTTCGGCTTTTTCAATATTGACCGGAGTATCATCGAAAAGAACGGTTTCTTCAGGCTTCATATTCAGTTTTTGCAAGAACAGCGAAAGGCCTTTTTCGGATTGTTTCGGGCAAAAACAGCCGTTGTGTTCGGTAAACTTAATGTCATAAGCCTTAATACCGTTGCTTTCAACTTCCGTAATATCACGGTTGAAAACTCTTTTGAATACCTTGCTTAAATGAGCGCGACTGTTGTTGGTAAGAACCCCGATATGATATGTTTGCGACAGCTCTTTCAAGCTTTGCCACATTTGTTCATTATGTTTAATTGAGCCGTAATCGATTATATTTGCCATATTTTCACAGAACTTATCGAAATCATAGTGCTTAAAACGGCAGATGGCATTGATGTAATTAAACATTCCTAAGTGATTTTCTGCGATGGTCTTTTCGGATACATAGCGTTGCTCATCAGGAGTTAACCCGACGTCGTTTCGATAAACCTGTTTCATGGCATCGACAATATCCTTTGTTTTCAGTTCTTCCAAAGGGTACAAAACACCATCACAGTCAAGCAGAATGTTTTTAATCAAGCTTCCTCACTTTGAGCCGCTGCTTTTTTGCGATATACACGACGTTTTTTCGGCTCCTCGGGAGTTTCATTGTTTTCGTTGGCGCTTACCGAATCCGCTTCATTGCCGGCAACCTCAACGATAGTAAAACTACGTTTCGTACGATGTGCTTTTGCCGGCGCACTTTCATTGTCCGCCTCGTTTTTCGGTTCTTCTTCCATACGAGGAGCGGCCTCCGTTTCAACTAAATTATTGTCGGATTCTGCTACCTGATTTTCGGAAGTATCGCCTTGTGTTTGCTCATCGGTTGATTGATTTGGCTGACCGGCATCGCGGTTTTGAGTTCTGCGAGCGTTTATCTCGGTAACAATCTTGCGATAATGCTCGGCATATTGGCGATAAACCTCCATATCGACGTAATCGCCCCGGCTTTGCGCTTCTTTTGCCAGTTCATTGTATTTTTTTATTAAATCAAGCGCCGTGCCGTTGAATTTTCCGGCTGAACTGACACTGTCAAATTTGTAATTTAAAGAATAAATCGAATTTGCATTATTATTGCGAAATCTGTTATTGCTAATTTTCTTCATTAAAAACCACTCAAAAAAATCGGTTAATATTAAAAAACAAAATTTAATGAGAGCGACAAAAATTTGCTCTGCCTTGATTATATACACATTATGTTTTCACTTTGCAAGTGTTTTTTGAACTATTACACAGCGCTCAATACCTGATAAATCTTTGACAATATCAATAATTTTCAGGCCGTTTTTCTCGCAGATTAAAGCAATTTTTTCAGCCTGATTTATTCCCGCTTCAAACAATAAATAACCATCATTATTTAATAGGGTGGGTGCAAGTTCGGCAATTCTTTCATAGGCATTAAAACCGCTTTCTCCGCCGTCAAGCGCAAGCAAAGGATCAAAATTTTTGACTTCCGGCGAAAGCTTTAGAATTTCCGAACTCGGAATATACGGCGGATTGCTGACAATTATTTCGAATTTCCGGTTGTTGAATTTTGCGGCGAAAGCTTGCTCATTCCAATCGGCGCGGAATAATTGAACCCGTTTTTCAACTCCGAGCCTTTGAGCATTTTTTTGAGCCATATCTAAGGCTTTTTGCGAAATATCAATTCCGACTCCGCTTAAATAAGGAAAATCAGCCAAAAGCGAAAGCAGTATACAACCGCTACCGACACCGAGTTCCAAAATATTTTTCATTTCATGTTTGAAAATCAATTTTGCTGCTTGTTCGACCAAAACTTCGGTATCAGGCCGCGGGGAAAGTACATCGGTATTGCATAAAAAATCATATTTATAAAACTCCCGATGTCCCAGAATTTTATCCAAAGGGCAGTGGGCTGAACGTTGTTCAATCATTTTTTGGATTTTTTCCGCTTCATTGAAAGAAATTTCGCAAAGAGCTGAAACTTCATCGCAGTCAATATTCTTAGCTGCAGCAATCATCATACGTGCTTCCAAGCGCGGACTTTCAACTTCAAAATCCGACAATTTTTTTACGATATCATCAAAGGAAAGCGCCATTATTCTGCCGCCATAAAACTTTTTACTTCTGCCGAGAGTTTTTCAAACGCTCGCTTTTCAATCTGGCGTACGCGTTCTCGACTGATGTTAAATTTTTCGCCGATTTCATCTAAAGTCAGCGGATTTTCGGTCAACATCCGATGCTTGATTATATATTGTTCACGTTCATTGAGCTTTTCCATACTCTTAGCTAATATTTGCTTTTTATAGGCGACCTCTTGTTTAGCTGCAAGCGACATCTCGATATTTTGTGATTTATCGGCGAGCAAATCAATCCTTTCCACCGCTTCATCATCATTATCATAAGCTTTTGTATTAAGTGAACTGTCGCCCCCTAAACGCCGGTTCATCTCTACCACGTCTTACTTAGCGACTACCAATTCATCGGCGATTTTTTCAACTACTTTCGGTTCAAGTTCTTTATTATCATAAAGTCCGAGCCGTGCTTTTATTCGTCCCAAGTTATAAAACAGCTTCTTTTGTGCTGCAACAGTGCCGATTTTTACCAGTGACCATGAACGCAAAACAAAATCATTTAATGCCGCTTTAATCCATAAAATTGCATAGGTTGAGAGACGAACATTTTTTGTTGTGTCAAACTTTTTTACCGCCTGCATCAAACCGATATTGGCTTCGGAAATCAAATCCGCAGTCGGCAAACCGTAACGACGATAGGTAAGGGCGATTTTAACCGCTAAGCGCAAGTGTGAGGTAATCAGGGTTTGAGCCGCTTTCAAATCTCCTTGTTCCTTGAATTGGTAAATTAACTGACGTTCCTGTTCCTCGCTTAATACCGGAAATTGTTTTATTTTTTCGATATATGCTTGTAGACCTCCGTCATCAACTACAACCGGAAGATTACTTTTCGGGGAATACGGGATAATGTCTTTGCGCTCACTCATATTTTTTTTACCAATTAAACGTAAATGTTGCTTTTTCAATATCTTTGGTAGAGTTCATAATATTCGGCACAACCACCTGATAATATGCACCG
>ONLJ01000069.1 GCA_900318605.1 uncultured Rhodospirillaceae bacterium
AGGCAGCTCCGCAAACTTTGGACTATGTACGTAAAATCTCGGAAATTAAAACGTTTAAGCAGTTTTCCTGTTCCACCGAGAATAATATCAGAGAGATTTATAATGCCATCGTTAATTACGCTCCACGGGCAATTTTCGTTTTCACTCATATAGATGATTTTGTGGCAACCGCCGTATTGTCGCTGATTAAGCAACATACTGATATTAAAATATTTTTTGTTAATCATGCCACTCATCGTCCGACTCTTGCAATGAGTTTTGCCGATTTGGTATTGGAAGAAACACCGAGTTCCGCTTATGTTACGCAAAATTTGCGCAAAATACCTCAAACACATATTGTCGGTTTAATTTCGAAACCAAAGGAAGAAAACCCCCACTTTTTGCCGGCTGAAATCGCTGAAACACGTCGGGAAATGGGTGTTCCTGAAGGTGCAATATGCACGATGTCAGGTGCGGCAAGCTATAAGTTCTTTGATAAAGACGGTTCTGAATATTTTGAAATGATTAAGCGGCTTTTGAAAGAACACCTAAATGTTTATCATGTAGTTATCAGTGAATTTCGTGATTTTGAAAAAGAAATAATTCACAAAATATTTGATAATTCCGATATTAAAGACCGCCTGATTCTTTTGCCTTATCAAAAGGACTATGAGCTTTATTTTAAATGTGCCGATTTATTTATTGATAGTTTTCCGATGTCGTCGGCATTGGCTTTTATTGATTTAATGCGCTTAAAAGTTCCGTATGTCGTAAAAATCAATACCGAAAATTCCGCTCTTTCGTTTCATGAATATCAGGCAAAAGATTTTCCGTATATGTATGAAACGGTTGATGGTTTTTATAAAGGTATTGAGGAATTGTTGGCAGATAAAAACAAGCGCATTGGTATGTGTGAGAAAAATTATCGCCATTATTTGGAAAAATACGAGCCTGAGGCCGCTGAAAAAATCTTGGGCGAAGTAATAAATTGCACTGATTTTTCAACACTTTACGATAAACTTGATGCAAATACGACCTATTCGTTTAAGGAAAGTCATATTCATTAAGTTTTTTAAAAGCTAAAAGATTCAACGGAATTTTTTAACCGCACCCGATATACGCAACAAACAGTATCCGGCGATATTTTCTTGTGGCATGCCGGTGGTTTTGCAGTCTCTTTCACATTCATAAAGCATTGAAAGGGCGCTCATTATCCTGTCCTTGTTCCAAACTCTTAACTGGCGGATAAAATCATCTTTGCGATAAAACATTAAAGGTGGGCGTAGCGTTCTTAAGGCTTCTTCCGTGGTTTTTCCCTCACTTATCAGCGCCGATACGCCGAGCAATTTCAAAAAATGGAAACTGATTTGCCTGATAATCGTTGCGCAATCTTTTCCTTCTTTTATCAGCCTTTCAAACATTGCACAAGCCATTGCAACATTACCACCCGCCACAAAATAGCACAAATCATCATAGTCGGCTCCGGCAACATCACTGACGGCAGCTTTAACATCTGCTATTTCCACGTTTTTTTTATCGCCGAGATAAAGCGCCAGTTTATCAATCTCAGATGTGTTCATCTTTCGGTCGGAAGATAATCTGGAGACAAGAAGTTGGAGAGCATCGGGCGTTATTTGCAATTCTCGCTCTTTAAGCATTTGTGTCGCACTTTTGACGACATCGTCTTCGCGATCATCATAACAACCGACAACATATATATCATCACGGTCTTTTGCCCAGCTTATCAACGATGAACGCGTATTTAAACTCAAAGAACTCACAATAAGCAGATTGTCCGATTTTGTTTCCGGAATCATATTTTTGATTATGGAATAAATATGGTCATCGGCATTCTTTACCACTATAACTCGACGTCCACCCATCAGTGATTGAGCGTGATATTCGCCGTATAATTCCCCACCGGCTGAAGATATCTGCTCCATTTCAAATGATTGATAACGAAACGCGTCGTTAATGTCATCGCACACCGCCACCGCACATTTGTTTTGCCACTCGTTTATCAAGCCCTCGTTTGCGCCGAATAAAATTATGCACTTTATATCTGGTGTCGGATTGCGGCAAAATGATGCCAGTTGTACCG
>ONLJ01000071.1 GCA_900318605.1 uncultured Rhodospirillaceae bacterium
ACAGCGCATTCCGCGGTTATAGCATCGGGCAATAAAATTTTCTACCGCATCAAAAGCTTTATTTTCCGTCATTCCGTGCAAATCTAAGACCGCTTCGGGCTTAAATTCTTCGCGCTTGAATTTCGTTAAGGTCGAATTGTCAATGCCACCGAATTCGTGGTCATCGAGAAATTTTGAATATGAAGAAAAATCCTGATTGGTTAGATATTCTTTTTTGGAAGCGGAAGATTGCGGCTTTTTATTTTGATTGGAAATGCTTTCCGGTACGATTTCCGGTCTTTTTATCGGCGTAACGTTTTCAAGCTCTTGCAGCCAAAATTGAGTGTCTTCATTATCGGGCATTATTCGACTTTCACTTCGGAATTTTTCGGTATCAGCAAATAATATTTTCCGGCCGAATTCATCCTACCTGCATAATAAAGGGCTTTATCGCCGTGTCCCCAAAAATAGTCGCCTCTTACCGCGCCTTTGATGGCGGCACCGATGTCTTGAGCAAATATCAGCTTCTGCAAAGGTTTTTTATCCGGATCAACGGTATCGAGCCACAAAACCGAACCGAGCGGTATCATTGAATTGTCAACTGCCATGCTTCTGCCGGCGGTAAGCGGTATTCCGAATGCTCCCATCGGACCATCGGCATCGGAAATTCGCTGAAAAATAAAGCGCTCGTTTTGTTGCATCAGTTTTTCCGCCTCTTTCGGATGTTCCCTTAACCATTTTCGAATATTTTCCATCGAAACTTCGCCTGATTTAAGCAACTTTTTTTCAAGCATAATCGAGCCGATACCTTTGAATTTGTGGCCGTTATTGTCGGCATATCCTATTCTTAATTCAGAACCGTCGTCAATCTTGGCAATCGCCGAGCCTTGAATCTGCATGAAGTGAATGTCAACCGGATCATCGCCCCACATCAAAACCGGCGCGTTTACGCCATTGTTTTCAATTTCGGCGCGTTTGTAGTACGGAACAAATTTGCCGCCGATAACATGACCTACCAAACGGGTATTCGGTAAATCGGAATCGAAATCACGCAAGTTCATTTCAACCAAATCTTTCGGCTTTCCATATATCGGATACTTATAGCGCTCGCTTTTTTCCAATGATGCGTGAACCGTTGCTTCGTAATAAGAAGTAAATTTGCCGATCGGATTGTTGCCCGCATAAACAATATACGGAGTGAACTCAGACTCTAAAAATGATTTCATCTTTTTTGAGGTTGTTATGTTTTGAGCGGAAAACTTACGGCATATCTTTTGATAATCGGAAGTTTTAATCTTAACCGAAGAATCTGATAAATAGGTCTTTGAATTTTGTAGGATTTTAGCGCAGTTTTTGGTAAAAACCGGTATTGCTTGCCCAAAATCATCGCTGTTCCAACCTTCAAGCGCGTTAAAAGATGTTTTGCTCAACTTTACGGGAGCAGAGGTTTGTTCTTTTTCTTCATGCGAACACGAAATTACGGCAAAACAAAAAAATGCCGATAATACGATTTTAAGCGTGCTTTTTGGTTGAAACCAAAGTCCAAATGTTTGTTTTTGCATTTAAAGGCCTTTCAAAAGTCCACATGTCGGTAATTTTTTGTACGAAGTTTTCATCGCCTTCAATGACTTCTCCGTCCTTGTTTTTAAGCAGATTTATCTGCTCACTGACAAATTCGACTACCACTTTTACGGTGTTTTTTAAGCGTTTGATGTCTTTAATCTCGCTTTTTTCAAAGCAGATAAAATCTACTTCCGAGGTTATATTGTCATTCTTGCGATTCTCGATTACCTGATTGAAACTGTCATAAACTTTTTTGCTCATCAAATCACGCACCGGATTCAAGTCCCCCTTATTGAATGCTGAAAGAACCATCTCAAAAACCCTTTTGGCGCCGCTTAAAAACAGCTCTTTGTTCAGTGTTTCTTCTTCGGATTTTTCTTTTTTCATACCGATATTCACAATCTTTATCGGTTTGTCCTTATCTGCCATCAGCTGAGAAATATTTTCGATTACTTCTTTTTCCGTTGATTTATCAACAGGTTTGACAATGATTTTTATCGGGCCGTCGCGATCTTGTGTGCCAAAGGTACTATATAGCTTAAAAATGAGGACAAGCGCGACTGCTAAAAGAATTATAAACTCAATTACGGACAATTTTACCACCTTATCTAAATTAAATGCTGCTTAAAATATATAGCAAATAATTTTTTTATCAACATAAATATTTGACGATTGTGATTTTTGGTAGTATTTTTATGGCAGTTTATAAATTTTAGGAGATAATCATGGATAGTGATAACGATAATCAACAACAACCGGCGATTATGATTCGTAGCCAATATATTAAGGATATGTCTTTGGAAGTTCCTTTCGCTCCGGAAATTTTTAAGGAAATGGGAACTCAACCGCAAGTGCATGTTGATATGGGTATGAAAAGTGATGTGCAGGAAGACGGTTCGCATGTGGTAACTTATAATACCAAAATGGACGCCGATATTAACGGCAAAAAGTTATTTATTCTTGAACTGGCTTATTGTACAAATGTGGATTTAAATGTGCCTGATGAACAAAAAGAGCCGATATTGATGATTGAAATTCCGCGCCTGATGTTTCCGTTTGTTCGCAATATTGTTGCCGAAAGCCTTACCAGTGCCGGACTTCCGCCGTTGATGCTTTCGCCGATTGATTTTACCGCAATGTATCAGGCGAAAAAGGCTCAGGAAACCGAAAAGAACAAAGCTTAAGAAATTATGAGACTGGCTCTATATCAACCGGATATTCCCCAAAATACAGGCACTTTGCTTAGGCTCGGTGCCTGTTTGGATTTGCAAATCGATATAATCGAACCGTGCGGATTTTTGTTTAATGAAAAAGCTATGCGCCGCGCCGGTATGGATTATCTTGATTTTGCTAAATTTCGGCGCCATGATTCGTGGGGCGATTTTCTCAAATTTCGCGAGGAACATAAAGATGAGTACGGTCGTCTGGTCTTAATGACTACTCATGCGACAACTTCGTTTATTGATTTTGAGTTTAAGCCCAATGATGTAATTTTGATGGGGAGAGAAAGCGCCGGAGTGCCGGAAAGCGTGCATAATACGGTTGATGCCAGATTATTGATTCCGATGAATAAAAATGCCCGTTCGGTTAATATGGCTGTTTCGGCGGCAATGGCCGTTACTGAAGCTCTGCGCCAAACAGGCGGATTTCCTTCTTTGTAACTGTTTGATTTTTTACCTTTTTAGTGCTTTTTTACCTATTCCCTAATGAATAAAGCCATTTTCCATCGCTGATTTTTAATCAATTAAGTTGCGGTAGTTAATCTTTAGGGTTGTTTTTAATTTGCATATCTATGATTTTTGGGAAAAAGGATTGCAATATAGAAAATAATGTTTTATTTTTTGCTTATTGTAAATAGTTAATTGAGTATTCTAATAAGTGTGATTGAAAATCTTTGATATACTCTAAAGTGTGTTGTTAGTTCAAATGATCTACTTACAGCATCATAATTAAATGGTTTTAGAAATGTTTATAATATAAGAGACTGTAAAAATGCATCAAATAACTTCTTTTATTCAAAGAACATTATCAAAGGATTTACAGGCTCATTTTGATGGAAAAAGTTCTCTCACTAAAGATAAAGTGTTAATTATTGAAATAAACAACGTTCATGGAGAATGTTTGCCTGGGTATATAAAATATTTTCAGAACTTAAATTATGAAGTTGATGTTTTATTAAATGAAAATCAAAAAAAAGAGAATCCTTTGTACTGCTTTGATGATATAAATATATCATATCTTTCAGAAGAAGATATAATAAAATATCTAAATACAAGTACGTTAGAAAACTATCAAATATGTTTTTTTAATTCAAATATAGTATATAGTAGAGAAAAAATTTCAATATTGGAATTTTTTAAATTAGAATCTATTAAGTCAAAAATTTTATGCGTAGAACATCATCAGGAAAATTTACCAGCGCTGTCTCAAAAGGTAATACCTATTGTTTTGAAAAAATTTGAAGAAAAAGATCCGTCTTTTGAGGTAAATCCTCATTATTTCGGAAAATATAAATTACATCATAAAAATAACGTAACCAATTTTATCGTTGTCGGAAATATAGAGGCTGAGAGAAAAAATCACGAATTACTAATTTTTGCCGTGAAAGAGTTATTAAAGAGGAAAATCTTTAATTTTAAAATTACTGTTGTAGGAAGCGGAAAAATACCAAACATTTCCGATGAGATAAGTAAGTATTTTGATATAAAAGGCAGATTGTCTTTTCCTGATATGTATTCGGAAATATCAAAAGCGGATTTTATTCTTCCCCTGCTAGACCCTGTAAATTTTAATCATAATAGGTATATTACATTAGGTGTAAGCGGTTCTTTTCAGTTAATCTATGGATTTAAGATACCTTGTATAATAGCGGAAAAATTTGCAGAAATTTATCGTTTTAACGAGAATAACAGCTTTATTTATAAGGATAATTGTCTATTATATGATGCCATGATAAAGGCAATTAGTATTGATGATAAATTATATCAAAAATTAAAAACTGAATTAAGTATTGTTTCTCAGGAATTATTCAATCAATCTCTATTGAATTTGAAAAAAGCAATAAAAACCCAAGTGAAAAAAAATATTATCAAAACCTGTATTTTTTTGCCTAATTACATGATGCGAACAATATCTTTGCATAATAGACGAATTGATAAACTGGTTAATGCCGCAAAAGAAGCGCTAAGCACAATGCGAATAGATATCAAAAACTTCGGCAATAGCAATAATTCTGTCGTTGTCAGTGCGCCAAATGCTAAAATCGAAACTCCGGCATGGTTTGCTGATGACCAAGGAATAGGTGTGGTTATTCAGACTTCCTCATTGAGACAAAAGATTATAGTGAATGTCGTAAAACAAGGTAATTTGCATATTGCTTTTCGTGGGCCTGATAATTATGATGCTAACGGCGAGCGTTTTCCTGTTTGGATAGATTATACATCAATTAAAATTAATGGAAAAGAA
>ONLJ01000057.1 GCA_900318605.1 uncultured Rhodospirillaceae bacterium
CATAGCGCAGATTTTCTTCCTTATAATTTTCCTTAACTCCGCAACCAAGAGCCTCAATCATATCCTTAATTTCTTGATTTTGTGTAATTTTTTCCACTGAGGCGCTGGCAACATTCAAAATTTTTCCTCTAAGAGGCAAAATGGCTTGCGTTACACGATCACGCCCCTGTTTTGCCGAACCTCCGGCAGAATCTCCCTCAACAATGAAAATTTCCGTATCTTCGGCCTCAGCTTTTGAGCAATCGGCCAATTTTCCTGGCAGACGAAGTTTTTTGGTCGGAGATTTGCGGGTTTGCGCCTTTTCTTCTTTTTTCTTTTTTCGGGCATCAGCACGCTCAAGCGCATATTCTAAAAGCGCTTTAGCATTTTCAACATCTGATGAGAGCCAGTGGTCAAAAGAGTCTTTAACGGCGGTTTCTACCAGTTTTACAGCTTTTGTGGAAGTAAGTTTATCTTTGGTTTGCCCCTGAAATTGCGGATCTGTGATGAAAACAGAAAGCATTACACAGGCATCACTGATAAAATCATCGGCGGTAACATTGGAAACTTTTTTGATGTTTGCCATCTCGCCATATTCTTTCAAGCCACGCATCAATGCGGATTTGAAGCCTGTTTCATGCGTGCCACCATCAGGCGTTATAACCGTATTACAATACGAATAACAAAATCCGTTTTCATCCAAAGGCCAGGTAATTGCCCATTCAACCCGCCCTTCGTTACCTGCCAATTCCGCTTCGCCGGTAAATGCGGTGCGATTTATGGTGGCACGTTCGCCGATTTGCATATTTAAAAAATCTGTTAATCCATTCGGAAAATTCAGTTCGGCGGAAAGCGGTGTGCTGTCGCCATCAGAAACCAGTTCCGGCGCGCAAGACCAGTTGATTTTTATGCCCTTAAACAAAAAAGCTTTTGAGCGTGCCATGCGATAAATTCGATTTGGAATAAATGTATTATTTCCCTCAAAAATTTCGGCATCAGGCTTAAAAGTTATTGATGTACCGCGTCTGTTCGGGCAATTTCCGATAAATTCCAGCGCCGTTATCGGGTTTCCTTTAGCATATTCCTGACGATAGAGTTTTTTCTCACGCGCGACTTCAACCACCAGTTTTTCCGACAATGCATTAACAACCGACAAACCAACACCATGCAAACCGCCGGAAACCTTATATACCGAGTTGGAAAATTTTCCACCCGAGTGCAAAGTTGTTAAAATAACCTCTAAAGCCGACAAATTAGGATATTTCGGGTGTTTATCAACCGGAATACCTCGACCGTTATCGGATATGGTAACCGAACCGTCGGCATTTATTGTAACATCAATATGATTGGCAAAACCGGCGACAGCTTCATCCATTGAGTTGTCCAAAATTTCCGCCACCAAATGGTGCATGGCTTGAATATCGGTACCACCGATATACATTCCCGGGCGGTGTCTGACAGGTTCTAAACCTTCAAGAACCTCAATATCTTGAGCGCTGTATTCGTTTTTTTGCGGTGCGGTAGATGTTTCAAACAAATCGGTCATTATTATTCTTTCTTCTTATCAAAAAATTTGTAAAAAGAATAGCTGTGTTTTCGCTCAAACTCAAGTAAAATCAGCGATAAATAAACAATAAAATATGTTTTATATTTCCTTTGTTTGCCTGATTTTTGCCGATTTGAATTTTTTGCTTGATTAAGATGATTTTTTGCCTTAAATTTTGGGGCAAATTTGGAGAAATAAAATGAATGAAGCTGAAATAAAGGAAATTATCGCACATTATTATCCGGCGGAAAATATGTTTTCACTGAAACAGCTCGGCAATCGTTTAATCATAGAATTTAGGGATATTGCCGAGAATACCGAAAAATCCGAGCGTTTGAAAAACGAACTTTTCAAGCTGACAAACAAGAAAATAAATCTGATTTTCAGCTCGGAAAAAACAGTTAATATCAGTACACAGGCAATCGAAAAATGGCAAATTTCCGGAATAAAGCAGATTATCGGTGTTGCTTCGGGTAAAGGTGGGGTTGGAAAATCAACCACGGCAGTTAATTTGGCTTTGGCGCTTTTTAATGCCGGCAAAAAAGTGGCTTTGCTTGATGCCGATATTTACGGACCGTCAATACCTACTATGCTGGGATATGAGGGAATGCCGATGTCATCTGCCGACGGAGTGCATTTTGAGCCGTTTAAAAGTTATGGAATTTCTTCGGTTTCTATCGGCTCGCTGATTGATAGAGATACTCCGCTTATTTGGCGCGGAGTAAAAGCCGCCGGTGCGTTGGAGCAGCTCGCTTGTCAAACAAATTGGGGTGATGCCGAAGTATTGGTTATTGATATGCCGCCCGGGACCGGAGATATACAAATCACTCTTTCGCAACGCATTGATTTTACGGGAATTGTGATTGTTTCAACTCCGCAGGATATAGCCCTGATTGATGCGGTAAAGGGTATCAATATGTTTGAAAAAACCGGCACTAAGATATTGGGAATAATTGAAAATATGAGTTATTTTATTTGTCCGCATTGCGGGGAGAAAGCTGAAATTTTCGGGCATAACGGCGCCAAAGAAACGGCTGAAAAAATGGGGAAAACTTTTTTGGGGGCGATTCCGCTGGACTTGGAAATCCGCCAAACCGGCGATAACGGCACACCGATTGTCGCTGAAAATCCCGACAGTCCGATAAGTCAAGCTTATCTTGCAATAGCTGAGAAAATAATTCGGAAAATCGGCTGACAATGTAAGCATGAAGAAATTCGATATTTGCATTTTTAGGTTTCGCTTTATGCTTTATAAAAAAACTCCCATAAAAGGGAGTTTTTTTATATTGGCGCGCCCAAGTGTTTTTGATTTCATCAAAAACGGCGAAATTACTGCGCTTCGCTTCGTGCTCCTCTTTCGTTCGGGCATATAGCCCTCAGCGGCACACTTTCGTGTGCCTCTCAATCGTCGTCGA
>ONLJ01000076.1 GCA_900318605.1 uncultured Rhodospirillaceae bacterium
AACTGCTGCTCCCGCACCATCACCAAACAAAACACAAGTGTTTCTGTCACTCCAATCAACAATTTTTGAAAGACATTCAGCACCGATGATTACCGCCGTTTTGACCTGCCCAAGACGAATCATATTATCGGCCAATGTCAAGGCATAAACAAACCCCGAGCAGGCAGCCGAAATGTCAAAAGCCGGAACTCCGGCGCGCAATCCCAGTTTTCCGGATATGTTAGCGGCGGTTGAAGGGGTAGTATTGTCCGGAGTAACTGTTGCCAGTATCAACAAATCAACTTCATCGGCTTTGATTTTGGCATTATCCAAAGCATTTTGTGCGGCCTTAGCAGCAATAACCGAGGTTGTTTCATCTTCAACAATATGGCGCGAGCAAATTCCCGTGCGAGTCCTTATCCACTCGTCGCTGGTTTCAACCATCTGCGACAAGTTGTCATTCGTCAAAACTTTGGTCGGAAGATAATGTCCCAAACCGATAAGTTCGCTTCTAATAAACATCGTATAAAATATCCTGAGATAACTCGTCTAAATCAATATTTTCCACTTCATCGCGGATAGTTTGCACAAAATTCTGACGCACCAGCTTAGCGGCATTATCCAGAGCATGAGAAAATCCGAAAGCATCGGTTCCGCCGTGGCTTTTAACCGATAAACCGTTCAAGCCGACAAACATTCCGCCGTTGTACTTACGCGGGTCCATTGTGCGTTTAAGACTCCAAAGAGCCGGAAACAAAAACGGCAATCCCAACTTTGCCAACAGTGAATTTTTGATGGAATTTTTCATCAATCCGGTAACCAACCGAGCCGTGCCTTCCATAGTCTTGAGAGCAATATTGCCGGAGAAACCGTCGGCGACAATCACATCGGCATACCCCTCGCCGATTTGGTGCGGCTCAATATAACCGATAAAATTCAAATCTAAGTGCGAAGCTTTGATAATTTTTGCTGCTTGATGAATCTCTTCACGCCCTTTCATTTCTTCGGCGCCGATATTCATCAAAGCGACTCGCGGGCTTTCGATACCGAGGCTATGCTTTGCCAAGATATTTCCGATAATGGCAAATTCCGCCAGATTTATGGCACTGCACTCGGTATTTGCGCCCAAATCAAGCATGACGCAACGTCCCTTTTTATGCGGAATAAGCGTACAAATTGCCGGACGATGAATTTTTTGAATAGTTTTCAAAATCATCTTCGAAATTGCCATCAGCGCACCGGTATTGCCTGCGGACACAACCGCCTGAGCCTGTCCCTGACGAACAGCATCAATCGCCATATACATACTGGTGTTTTTATTTCTGATGACTTGAGAAGGTTTGTCTTCATTTCTGACACGTTCGCTTGTATGAACAAGAGTGCAGAACTTTTTTAAGTTAGGGAAACGCTTCATTTCCTCACTTACTTTAGCTTCATCGCCGAACAGCAAAAATTTTATATCGGGATTATTCTTGTGGGCTCTTGCGATTCCTTCAACAACAACACGAGGGGAATTATCTCCCCCCATTGCATCGACCGATATGACCAGATTATTATCAGACAAAACCTGCTCCATATTCAAAAGTTAGATACTTAGTTTGCTTGTTTGTGAGCAATAACTTCCTTACCGTCATATTGTCCGCATTTCGGGCATACGTTATGAGGGCGTTTCAACTCGCCGCAGTTAGGGCATTCTTGATATGAATTTGCGCCTAAAGCGTCATGCGAACGGCGCATATCGCGACGTGATTTAGATACTTTTTTCTTAGGTGTAGCCATTTTTCTTCTCTTTATAAATTAAACATTACACAAACATTCGCCGATAGGTTTAACATGCTTTGTTTTAAAAAGCAAGCAAAAAACTTATCGTTTGAACGATTGAGGCGATATATACATAACTTTTTTTAAGATTGCAAGCATTATTTTTGAATTTTGTGTGTAAGAAAAATTTTGTAATAAAATCCGAGCAATTTTTTTTCAGATATTTCCTGCTTTATTATTTCCTGTTTTGTTACTGATAATAATTATCGAATAAATCCAGAAAACCAGTATAATATTACAAATAGTTAGAAAATATTTTCAATAAACAGAGTGTTGTACCAGTAATATAAATTTAAAACAGTTCCTACAAACAAGATAATAATTTCTCCAAAATAAAAATGGTTGTCCAAAGGTTTTTTCAAGGTTTCCGTTGTATATTTATTAATTAAAATTTGTATAGGAACAATACAGAAAGGATAAATCAACATTAAAACAAACAATGATAAAAGATAGATGGGAATCTTATCCTGATTATCTGATAATTTTGATAAATCATTATATATAAGCCCCTCGCTTATAAAGATAAGAAAACAAGCCATGCTGTACAAATAATAAGATTTTTTACTTTTTGTGGAATATTCTATTATATCAAATAAATTCATAACTGTAAAATTGAAAAAAAGTCCTTTTAAATACGGATTTATATCATCATTTGTCGCTTTCTGATAATTGTTCCAGTTATTATATCCCCAATAAATCGTATATAGCCCGCCGGTCAGTATTGTGCAAATGATTAAACGTGACAGCGGGATTGCAAAATATTCGACCTGTGCATCATAATTCACTTTTTTTTCATATTCATGAGTTTCGATAAACTTTTGCTTATATTTTCTACGGCAGGGATTCGCAACAAAACCGGCAATTGTATGTGAACAGATAAAGCCTATCAACAAACCGGTTTCAATATCAAATAAATGCACGAATGGTATCGCAATTATAAAATTTAATATAAAAAATAAATAGAAATATAAAAACATTTCTGTAAACAGAAAATAGAAAGATGAAAAAATAAAAGCCCAAATATTAAACAACTTCGGTTTTTTTTCCAAATCAGCTTTAAACTTCTTTATTTTTTCCTTTGTTTCCATTACAAAATCCTTTTCAAGCGTGTTGACCTATTATTTTATCAAACATACAAAATCAGTCTGTTTTTTCATCTTCCTCGCCCGATGAAATTAGTTACATCTTAAAACCACACAATAGGTTATCAAATAAGATAACGCAAAAAGTATCTCTATTGTTTCGGTATATGTTTTTTTTGTAGAATATATCTCAAACAAGCACATAGTAATAAATATGTATCCGATAACTAACAGAGCATACCATTGTACAAAGCTTTTTTTTATCTCTATAAGAACAGCTATAAAAATAAAAAAAACAAATAACGTAAACAGCATATTCAGCGTTTTAATTAAATAAATTGCTGTGGTTCTTAATATCTTCTGCCAAAGGGGCTGCTCAGCGCAGCCCAAGTCGTTTTTTACGCTTTTCTTCCTCATCTTCCTCTTCTTCATCGTTATTGAAAACTAATTATATCTTAACACCAATCCGTATGTTATCCAATAAGAAAATATAAAGAGAATCAGTGTTGTTTTGAAAGATATTTTATCGCTTGCGAATTTGTCATATAAGAGCAGACATAAAACTAAACAGCATAAGAGTATTACTCCGTACATTTTGCTATATCTTGTCATTTCGTCAATAGTGCCTACGAAAATAAAAAAAATAAATAACGTAAACAGCATATTCAGCGTTTTAATTAAGTAATTTGCTGTGGTTCTTAATATCTTCTGCCAAAGGGGCTGCTCAGAGCAGCCCAAGAAGTCTTTTCTTGCGTTTTTCTTCCTCATCTTCCTCTTCTTCATCGTTATTGAACAGATTGCCAAAGTAATCTGTTGTTTTATCCCATAATTTTGGAATTATGTTATTAACTCCTAAATTTGCTGTAGCATTACTTATATTTCTGTCAAGTTGATTTATGAAACTGTTAGACGGAGAACTACTTCCTATTTTGTATCCGCTATAACCAGTAGCTACTCCTTTGAGTATATTCATCCCATAATCTGTATAATCTGCATTTTCATCATCGGTATAGCCAGCACCGCTGACAGCACCATTTGTAAGAGCATTGCCTAAACGTGCTTGAGCAATTTTTTCCGGATGAAACAACCGAAATTGATCAGCTTTAAATATTTTGACCGGACTGGCTAATGAGCCGACAACTTCTCCGGCAAGCGACACGCCCGGATTTCTTTCAGCTCCATCGCTCAGTTCTTTACGCGCATAATCACGATATTCGGTATAGCCTTTATTCCAAGCATCGCTTATCGATTCACCGTTAACAGGATGTCCGAAAGTTCGTAATGCCGCATTTGCCATAACTCTGCCGACACCGCCGAAAACCCCGCTTGCCTCATCTAATAAACCCAATCCGACACCATTTGCTACATGGTTCACACCGTCTTGAACAGTTTGCAATATGCCGCCGTTATTCGGAGCATTTTGAATTCCGTTATTTTGCGGTGTGCCGACAAAATGTCCGAAGTCATCATACAACTGAGCCTCTTGGTCGGTCATCGGACTGACCATGGTTTGATAGTTCTGTGTTTTTTGTTGTTCCAGTTCGTTTA
>ONLJ01000073.1 GCA_900318605.1 uncultured Rhodospirillaceae bacterium
CTACAACAACCGGTGTTGCATATTACGGCAACTTGGCTGTTGGTACAACAGTTGAAGAGCACATTGAGGCAGTTGATGCTGCTATCGGTGATAGAAGAAACCTTGGTTCTAAGAACGCTGCTATCAATGATGGCACAAGAACTTCCGTTGCTGAAGGCTTGAAAGCTGCAGGTGATGCAATCGGTGATATGAACTTTGGTGGTTCTCACTATGTTGCCGGTAACGCAGACTTGTCTGATGCAGTCAGAAACTTGGATAGCAACTTGTATCGTGTTGAAACCGATTTACATGATGTAAGACGTGATTTGAACCGTGGTATGGCTTCTATGGCTGCTATGTCTGCTTTGGTTCCGAACCCGAGAGCTCACGGCGATACATCGCTCGCTATCGGTACCGGTGCTTACAGCGGTCATACTGCTATGGCTATCGGTGGCTTCCACTACCTGACCGACAACCTTATGCTTAATGCAGGCGCTGCTTGGGGTAACTCAAGAGATATGTCCTACCGCATGGGCTTAACTTGGTCTTGGTAATTCTTGACTGAAGTCAAACGAAAATAGGGGGAGAGGGTAATTCCTCTTCCCCTTATCTCAAAGGAATAAATATGAAAAATATTAAACTAATTAAAGAGCCAAAAGTAAAAGAAACAAAAGACGAAAACACAAAAGTTTGGGATAAAAAACCGTTTTTTATCGGTTTTAGTGCTGTTTTTGCCCTTTTGCTTTTATCTCTGTTCGGATTTATGGGATATAAAGTCCATGGTTTGCAAAAGCAAATCTCGGCGCAGAATGCCCAAATTGAAGAATCCAGAAAAGTCTATGTTTATAGCTTGGATGATGTCTTGAAGGGTGCTAACGTCATCGAAATTAAAAGAAAATTCGAAGGCGAAATTATTAAGCTTAATGATGAAGTTTTTGATGCCGAAAAGAAAATTAAGTCGCTGAAAGATGCTAAAGTTAAAGAGGATTTCTCGACAATGTATCTTAATAATGTTAAAATGAAGCGAGATGAATTGTTGGCTAATTATGATAAAACCATAAAGGAGTTGACAACAAAAGTTAATAAAGCTGTCGGCGAAATCGCCAAGGAAAAAAATGTGTCGGTGATATTTATAAAAAATGCTATTGCGGTTAAAACTCCATATATTGTGGATGTTACCGATGAAGTTATAAAAAAAATGAAAGAATATTAAGTGGGTTGCGAGTCTGAAATGCGGTATATATTTGCTTTGTATGGAGGTATGTGTTTGATTCATAGAGGCGAAAAATTGCAAAAAGCCGTAAAAAAGTCCTTGACATGGGAAAAAAATACATATATACATTCAAGAGACTTTCAACTGGTCCCATCGTCTAATGGTTAGGACATCACCCTTTCACGGTGGCAATATGGGTTCGAGTCCCGTTGGGATCACCAATAAAATAAAAATTCTCCCCTTGAGGGGAGTTTTTTTATTTTAAAGCGTTTTTATTGTCTCGAAGCCATATTGCCATGGCAATGTGGGCTAAACAAGTAAAAACAACCTCAAAATGTTGTTTTTACTTGTTTAGGCGAAGTTCCCCGGCAAGCAAGGAAGCGATAGCGCTCTGTGGCGAGCCGATGGGAACGAGTGCCCGAAGCAACACAAATGTGTTGCAAGACGAGTCCCGCCCAAGATCACCAATACAAACGGCGCTTTATTCAAGGCGTCGTTTTTCTTTTATTTTCAAGTATTTAACCGAGTTCGGATGTTATGTTTTTAAAAACGGCACTAAAGGGAAATTTTACGAACTCAATGATGATATTTTTCAGCTTAAATCCATAATATTTTACTTTATTTATAATTTTAGAAATATATTATATTGTGAAAGAATTTGATTAAAGGATATTAAATGACTGATTTGTTTGAACAAATAGAGACAAATGAAAAAATATTTAGTGCCAATAATTATGATGGTTCGGGAGATGAAAATTATATAATAATTGAAGGCGCTATTCCGGTTATGCTTTCGGCTCCTCATGCAGTTAATCATTTTCGCAACGGGCAAAAGAAGTGGGCTGATTTGTGGACAGGAGGAATAGCGCTTTATTTGCAACAAATTACCGGTTGCCAC
>ONLJ01000018.1 GCA_900318605.1 uncultured Rhodospirillaceae bacterium
AAGGACTTTGCTTACTTAAAAGTCCGGCTTTCGAATAACTGTCCGGGGTATAAGAAAATGCAGCTTTTGTGCCATAAAATTCCGGCGTGGTGTAAGCAAATTTCAATGCATCGCCATCGGTATTCAAATAAGTAGAATTAAGGGTACGATAAGCTGTCGGATTTTTACCGCGCTGCCAGTTACGGGTAATCAGGAAATCGGTAATCGGTGAATTATTGGCTCTGAAATAACCGACTGAAGGAGCCCCTACTGCCAGCTGATAAGCGGCATTATACATTTGTCCGGCACTCAACTCACCATAGCGAGAAGTATATACACCATAAACATTTTCGCCCCAATCTCCTTGATTATAGTCTTTGATTTTCTTATCGCCGGCAATCTGCGCATCAACATTGAGCATAAACGAATCGCCGTTATCAAACACATAACCGGCTGAAGTATAGACTTCCGCCGAACTCGGAGTATTATTGTGTTTCTGATGATTGTAAGCGTTTTTTGAATAATCGGAATAACCGTAAAAAGCATTTGCCGTACCGGAATAATCATAAACAAACTCTCCGGCATACGCATTGGATGCGGCAAACATTGCAAGTGTAAAAAGCGTAACTTTTTTCATCTTTCATCCTTCCTGATAATATTCTTCAGTTTAAGACCTGATTTTTAGTTGTCAACCCATTTATTTAAATAGTGCCGACATCAAAAAAGACAATCTGTTTTCAACCGATATCGCTTAATTATTCGGAATGGCAAAACTCTGAATTTTCTGTTTACTTTCAGCAAGATTTTTTTCTGTACTCATGTGCCGGATAACAACCCAAGATTTGATATTCCTCGGTAAAAAATTTAAGCTCGGCAAGTGCATATTGCAGGGCTTTTGAATTAACATGTTTTTCAACCTCAATATAAAATTGTGCCGAAAAAAACTTTCCGTTAATCAAATAACTTTCCAGCTTGGAAATATTTATTCCGTTGGTAGCAAAACCACCTAAAACCTTATATAGTGCTGCCGGAATGTGTTTAGTGGTAAACACGATTGAAGTAATAAAATCCGAACCGTCATCAACCGGAATATTCTCATCTTTTTGCATAATCAAAAAACGTGTAGTGTTATTGCTGGCATTTTCGATATTTTCAGCCAAGATTTCCATATCATAAATTTCCGCCGCCAGTTTTGAGGCGATTGCCGCTTTGGTCTTATCCTGTTCAAGAACAATTTTTTCACAACTTTTAGCCGTATCAATACGTGAAACCGCCTTAATATTATGGGCTTTCAAAAAATCCGAACATTGAGCCAAAGCCTGCGGATGCGATGAGGCACTGACAATATCTTTCAACTTTGCACCTTTAATCGCCAATAACTGATGTCTGACTCTCAAAAAATATTCCCCAACGATATGAAGTCCGGCTTTCGGAAGCAGAAAATGAACATCGGAAACCCTTCCGGCATTGGAATTTTCGACCGGAATAACCGCTTTATCAACCGTACCGTTATTAACCAATTCCATCGCAATTTCAAACGAATCGCAGGCAACATATTCCTGATTTTCAAACAATTCCTGACAAGCAATATGTGAATATGCCCCCGGAACTCCCTGATAAGCGATTTTGAGCATTTATTTCTCCTTAAAAAACTATCGCATACTATCAATACCTCGGTTTTGTTGTCAAGCACAAAAAAAAGAGCCGGCGGCGTCATCACGACACGGCAGGCTCAGCGCTAATAAAGAAACGATTTTCAAAATCGCTTTTTTTGCCAGACTATCACAATCAAGCAAAAAAAATCATTCATTTATTCACTAAAAAAGACCTTTTGCGACACCATCACGGTGTTTCAAGCGTATTAATTCAGAATAGGTAGAAAAATATAATAAATATGTATGAAGACAAGCTACTGATACTTTTTTATTTTTCATTTGTCAAGTGTTTTTAATCAAAAAATCTGTTGAAAAAAATTTTTTTATATACTAAAGTGCGCAACATAAAAACAAGCTTTTAAGCGAACAGAAATGTATGACGTATATGAAATCAGAAAAGATTTTCCGCTGTTAAACCGAAAGATTAACGGCCGAGATTTTGCATATCTTGATACTTCGGCCTCAGCCCAAAAACCGCAATGCGTGTTAGACAAGATGGCGGAGATTTATACTTCTCTCTATGCCAATCCCCACCGCGGCTCATATTTTTTGGCTGAAGGTATTACCTCCGAATATGAAAATGCCAGAGAAAAAGTGCGTAAATTCATAAATGCCGAAAGCTTAAAAGAAATTGTGTTTACGCGCAACGCAACCGAAGCAGTAAATCTGGTCGCCTCATCATGGGGAACTGCTAACCTAAAAACCGGCGATGAGGTTTTAATCAGTGAGGCTGAGCATCATGCAAACCTGGTTCCATGGCAGCAGATTTGCCTTAAAACCGGTGCAAAATTACGAGTTTTCAAAGTTACCGATGATGGCGATTTTGATGAAGATGATTTCCGCGCCAAACTGTCGGAAAGGACTAAAATGCTGGCAATCAGCGCCATGTCAAATGTTTTGGGAACGATTTTCCCGATTAAAAAACTCATCGCTGAAGCTCATAAGTTCGGTGCTTTGACTTTGGTTGATGCCTGCCAATTTGCCGTACACCGAAAGATTGACGTATCGGATCTTGATTGTGATTTTCTGGCGTTTTCCGGTCATAAAACTTACGGACCGACAGGTATCGGTGTGCTTTACGGAAGAGAAAAAATTTTAGCATCTTTGCCGCCTTATCAGTTCGGCGGAGATATGATAGATAATGTCAGTTTCGAACATACTACATTTGCCGATATTCCGGCACGTTTTGAAGCAGGAACTCCGGCATCTGTTCAGGCAATCGGGTTAGGAACAGCGCTGGAATATATGCAAAAAATCGGACTTGATGATATT
>ONLJ01000077.1 GCA_900318605.1 uncultured Rhodospirillaceae bacterium
GCTCTATTGTATGCCCGCACGGTGTTATTCGTATGAAAGTTGCGGATGATGCTCAGTTGGCAGGTGCGCCTGAAACATTAAAGCGTGCCGAATACAAAGGTAAAGAATTTGCCGGCAAAAAATTCATGTTGCAAATTTCTCCGGAAGATTGTACCGGTTGCGGTGTGTGTGTTACGGCTTGTCCGGCTAAGAATAAGGAAAATCCGGAATTACACGCTATTAATATGGACCACATTGAAAATCATTTGGATGTTGAAAAAGCTAACTGGAAATTCTTTGAAACATTACCTTATGTTAAGAAAACCGATGTGGTTAAGAATATGCCGAAAACAACCCAGCTTATTCAGCCGTTGTTTGAATTTTCCGGTGCTTGCGCCGGTTGCGGTGAAACGCCGTACATTAAATTGTTGACGCAATTGTTCGGTGATCGTATGGTTGTTGCCAATGCAACGGGTTGTACGTCAATTTACTCCGGCAACTTGCCGACCACACCTTATTGTAAAGACGAAAAAGGTCACGGACCGGCTTGGGCTAACTCTTTGTTTGAAGATAATGCCGAATTCGGTTTGGGAATGCGTATTTCTATTGATCATGGCATGAAAACGGCTAAAACTTTGCTGGAAGGCATGAAATCTCAATTAGGGGATGTTGCAGATAAGATTTTAGCAAATCCGCAGACCAATGATATTGAAATAGATGCTCAGCGCGATAATGTTGCTGCTTTGCGTGAAAAGTTGGCAAATATTAACACAGAAGAAGCTAAACATTTGAACGAGGTTGCCGATTACCTGATTAAGAAATCAGTTTGGATTATCGGTGGTGACGGTTGGGCTTATGATATCGGTTTCGGTGGTTTGGATCATGCTATTGCTTCGGGCAGAAACGTAAACATTTTGGTTGTTGATACCGGCGTATATTCCAACACCGGTGGTCAACAGTCAAAAGCCACCCCGATGGGCGCATCTGCCAAATTTGCTACAGCGGGTAAGGAATTACCTAAGAAAGATTTGGCGATGATTGCTATGTCTTACGGCAATGTTTATGTTGCACAAGTTGCCATGGGTGCCAACGATATGCAGGTAATCAAAGCAATGAACGAGGCTGAGGCTTATAACGGTCCGTCAATCATCATTGCATACTGCCCGTGCATTAACCAAGGCTTGAATATGGCTGATGGTTTAGCTCACCAGAAGAACGCGGTTGAAACCGGTTCTTGGCCGCTCTATCGTTATAATCCGGACAACGTTGCTGAAGGAAAAGCACCTTTGATGCTTGATTCTAAGGCACCGACTAAGCCACTCGCTGAATTTATGGCAAGCGAAACCCGCTTCCAGATTGTCAACAAGGCAAATCCGGAACGCTATGAAATGTTGTTGAACAAGGCTCAGAAAGGCGTTGATGACAAACGCGCATTACTCGAGCACATGGCTCAATATAAATAATTTCATACAGACTTTATTTATAATCCCCTCTTTGCTTTGGCAGAGAGGGGATTTTAGTTGGAATAATTTAATAATTTTTTCTAAATCTTACGGTTGCTAT
Organism: uncultured Rhodospirillaceae bacterium; assembly: GCA_900318605.1. GTDB lineage: Bacteria > Pseudomonadota > Alphaproteobacteria > RF32 > CAG-239 > RUG410. The sequence goes on from ONLJ01000077.1 coordinate 1,543, forward strand.
ATTAAGTCCGAAAAGATAATATTTTCGTTTGACATCAGGCAAATCCGTAATTTTAAAAATATTAAAACCGAGTATCTTTAATCTCATAGTGTTCTGCCAACAAATCGGAGCTTTTATTTTATTTGCGCCAATGTAATTATTGTAAAACATAAAGGCATTTAATCTGTCTTTGGATTTTTTTCCATCCTGTTCGGTGGTTGCAACGGTTGAATTTTCATTATATACATAATAATAATTTGCATCTGTTGCCGAAACTGCTTTTTTTGCTTTTGAAGCCGCAATCGTACTCCATATTATGTCTTCATAAACAACGCCTTCTTTAAAAAATAAATTATTTTTGATGATAAATTCACGATTATAAAGACGATTCCATACATAGCAATCTTTAGGAATATTAAGTAGTTTGAATATATCATTAGTTTTATAGGCTGTTTTGATTTTATTATAAATCAGCATATTCTCTGTTTTTTCTTTATCAATCCTTACAATATTTCCAACGGCAATATCCGCTTTTTGTTTTTCTGCCGCAAGATAGAGTTTTTCAAAAAAATCAGAGGCGACATAGTCATCGGAATCCACAAAACCGATGTATTTACCAACAGCTTGTTTAAGGGCAATATTACGAGCCGCAGAAATTCCTTTGTTTTCTTGTTTTATTAACTTAATACGCTTATCCGACTTTGCATATTGTTGCAAAATTTTAGGACTATTATCGGTTGAACCATCATTTACGCAAATAATCTCAATTTCTTTTAAGGTTTGAGAAATCAGGTTGTTTAAGCATTTTTCTAAAAATTTTTCGCTGTTATAAATAGGTACTATAATTGAAACTTTACGATTTTTCATCTTTTATCCTTTTGTTAAAAAATTAAAACAAAAAACCCGTCTTGAACAGAAGGCGGGCGGATGTTAGCAAACCGTATAGTCTTAAGCGGCTCGGCGTTTTCGCGCTATGATAAGCCTTATTACACCGACATCCGCTCCGAAATATGAACGAATAATCGGTATATATTCATATATCGCTCAAATGCGATAAAGACTACAAAGGGTTGCTACGCCCTTGAAATGACACTTATCATTTCAAGGATTAGTGTAACATATATTTTTTTACGGTCAAATTATTTTTTCTAGAGCCCTTGATTTTTATGAAAAATTTTATGCTTATGCTCTGCTATCGCGTTGGCATCAATCGATTTAAGGCAGAATATAAAAGAGTATAAGATATAAAAAGTCTTTGCTTTTTGGAAATTATTAACTAAAATCAAGGGCAAATAATATTGGAGATTTGAGATAATGGAAAATAACGATATTAAAGTTGCCAAGCAAACCATTGAAGGGGAAATTGAGGCACTTAAGGCAATGGAAAACAATCTTGATGATACATTGTCCAAGGCGCTTGATATTATGCAAAATACTAAGGGTAGGGTGATTATTACCGGTATGGGAAAATCAGGACATATTGCTCGTAAAATCGCTGCAACCTTAGCTTCAACCGGTACACCATCCTTTTTCTTACATCCGGGTGAGGCCAGCCACGGCGATTTGGGTATGGTAACTAAAGACGATTCGGTTTTGGCAATCTCCAACAGCGGGGAATCTAAGGAATTGTCCGATATTCTGGTATATTGCCGTCGTTTCGATATTCCACTGATTGCGATGACTAAAAATCCGCAAAGTTCACTCGGAAAGAATTGCGATTTGGTGTTGGTATTGCCACAAAATAAAGAAGCTTGCCCTTTAGGGCTGGCGCCAACTTCGTCGACTACCGCAACCTTGGTTATGGGCGATGTGATTGCTTCCGGATTGATGGTACGTAAAGGGTTTACCGAAGATGATTTCCATCTTCGCCATCCGGGCGGAAAACTCGGCTCGATTTTGCGCCATGTTTCCGATATTATGCACACAGGCGATGAAATGCCGCTGATAAAAGATACGGCGATTATGCAGGAAGCGTTGATGACCATGTCATCAAAAATGCTCGGTTGCGTCGGTATATTGAATAATAAAGGCGAGTTGGTCGGAATGATAACAGATGGTGATTTGCGTCGCTGGATGGCTCCGAATCTGATAGAAGAAAAAGTTTCAAAAGTTATGACCAAAAATCCGCGTACCATTACTCCGGATGCTCTTATTGCCGAAGCGGTGAACGTTATGAACAATACCGGTCGCGGAATTACCAATTTGTTTGTGGTTGATGGTAAAAAGCCGGTCGGAGTGCTTCATATCCATGACTGCCTGAGGGCCGGAGTGAGTTGATATATGTTTGATTCCAAAAAAATAGATGCTTATTTTGAGGGGCATAAATCATTAGTAGCGAGGAAAGATGTTGCTAAGCAACGCTTTAATTGGTCACGATTCGTAAAACTCGGATTTCCTTGTTTTGCCGCGGCTATATTCGGAGTTATGATGGTTTTGCCGAATATCAGAAAGAGTGTTGATATCAGCGATAAAATAACCTTGCCGCACAAAAGTGAAATGGAAAAACTGCATGCCGAACAGGTTGTGCTTAACGTAACCGATAAGAAAAATCGGGTGAACCAAGTGTGGGCTGATAATATGGATGAGTTGGAAGCCGGTTCCGGAGAAATAAAAATCAATAATCCTCATGCCGAAGTTAATTCTGACAGCGGTGTCATCAACATTTCCGCTGATATCGGATTTATGAACCAAAATACCAAAGTTTTGCGTTTGGAGGAAAATGTTAAAGTAGTTGATGAAAAAAATAATACGATACAAACATCAAAAGCTACTTATGATTTTGAAAACGAGTATGGTTTCGGAGATGAAAGTGTGTATGCCGAAGGCGATTGGGGTAATCTTTCGGCGCAAGGTTTTAATTTTGATAAAAATGCGGAAATTTTGGTGTTGCTCGGAAATAGTGAAATCAATACAGAAAAGGGTGTGCTGACTGCCGAAAAAGAAACACAGATATTTCAAAAAGAAAATAAAGTAATATCAATCGGTAATGCTGAAGTAAAACAGAATGAAAAGTCTCTTAAGGCGGATAAAATAGTTAATTATTTTTCCAGTGGAGACAAAAAAGAATTGGTAAAAACAGAGGCGTTTGGTAAAGTTAAGGTTATATCTGAAAAGGGTACGGCTTTGGCAGATAAGGCGATATATCGGGCAGACACGGGAGCCGCCGAGTTGTTCGGGAATGTGGTCATAACATCTGAAAAAGGTGTTGCCAAGTCGGATAAGGCAGTATATCAGGCAAACACGGGAGTTGCCGAGATGTTTGGGAATGTGGTCATAACATCTGAAAAAGGTGTTGCCAAGTCGAGCAGAGCGGTTTATAATCCGAAAGATAATACGGTCGATTTATATGATAATGTGGTACTAGAACAGGGCGATAATTTTATGTACGGACAGCATGCTCACACAGATTTGAATACATCAATAAGCACAATGACGGCCGACAAAAACAAAGGAACACGTGTGAGCGGAATATTTTACAGTAAGCGAAAGGCTGATAATGGCAAAAAAACAGATAAATGATAATTCGGTGTTGGAAATTTTCAATATCGGCAAGCGCTATAAAAAGCGTATGGTTTTGAAAAATGTGTCTTTGCATGTGAAAAAAGGCGAGGCAGTCGGACTTTTGGGGCCGAACGGCGCCGGCAAAACAACTTGTTTTTATTGTGTTACCGGTCTGATTACACCGGATTACGGCGATGTACATATAAACGGACAGGATATTACCGATATGCCGATGTATAAGCGCGCCCGAATGGGAATCGGCTATCTGCCGCAAGAAGCATCAATTTTTCGCACCTTAAGCGTTGAAGATAATATTAAGGCGGTTTTGCAAATTATTACCGATGATGAAACCGAAAGAGAAAATATGCTTGAGAGCCTGCTTAACGAGTTTGCCATTGCGCATTTGAGAAAAGCGCCGGCATTGTCGCTTTCGGGCGGTGAGCGGCGACGTTTGGAAATTGCTCGCGCTTTGGCCGGAAGACCGAGTTTTATTCTGCTTGATGAACCGCTTGCCGGAATTGATCCTATTGCCGTGGGCGAAATCAGGAATCTTGTTTCACAACTCAAAAACCGCGGGTTGGGTGTATTGATTACCGACCATAATGTCAGGGAGACCTTGGATATCATCGACAGAGCCTATATATTGCATGACGGCTCTGTGTTAATGGAAGGAACACCTAGTGAAATTGTTGAAAATGAAGAGGTACGAAAAGTTTATTTGGGCGATAATTTTTCTCTATAAGTGAACTTAAATTGTTTACTTTTAGATAAAGTTGGTTTACTATAAAATAACTTAAACGGCGATTGTGCCATAATATTAAAAAAAAGAGAGGTATGATTATGAAAATTACATTATCCGGAAAACAAGTTGACATCAGCGACAGATTAAAAGCTCGCGTTGAGGAAGGTATCAGCGCTTCAACAAATAAATATTTCAGCGCTCCTATCAGTTGCAGTGTCGCTTTTTCCAAAGACGGAGAAGATTTCAGAGCAGAAGTTACGGTTCATCCGGCGAAAAATATCGTGCTTAAAGGTACGGGAATGGCGGCTGATCCTTATTCGGCTTTTGATAATGCCAATGAGCATATTGCTACCAGACTCCGCCGTCAGAAGACTAAACTTAATGACCATAAAGGAAAGACCGGTATTGTTGAAATGGCTCACGAATCCGTGTTTCCGCTGACGGAAACCGAAGATGAGATGAGTATTGATGAATCGGCTCCTCTGACAATTGCCGAGACCGATGCCAACATCAAAGTTTGTACCGTCAGTGAAGCGGTTATGTATATGGATTTGATTGATGAATGTGCTTTGATGTTCCGCAACAGTGCCAACAACAGAATCAGTATGGTATATCGCCGCAAAGACGGTAATATCGGTTGGGTTGAGCCGGCTGAATAAATAAAGTTGCAAATTTCGGATGAATAAAGATGGATATTTCCGCTGTTATTTCTGAAAAGATGATATTCCCTTGTGTTGAGGCTGAAAATAAGAGGCAGTTGTTTCAAGCAGCCGCCGAAGCTTTAGCTAAGTCCGCAGATATGGATAAAAGCAGAATTTTTGAAGCTTTATGGGAGAGGGAAAATCTCGGTCCTACCGGTTATGGCGATGGTATAGCAGTTCCGCATGCCCGTTTGGAAGGACTGGATAAAGTTGTGTCAGTGTTTATTCGTTTGGCTAAAGGGATAGACTTTGATGCCTATGACGGGAAAGATGTCGATTTGGCGGCTGTGATTATTTCGCCGGAGCAAAGCGGAGAAGACCATTTACAGGTGTTGGCGGCTTTTTCGAGAGTTTTGAAAAACGTCAATGAGTGTAAGAAAATTCGGCAGGCCAAAACCGCACACGAAATATATACCATTTTAAGTCGATAAAACTTAAAGTAAACTATAAAAAAGCATCGGAAAGACCGGTGCTTTTTCGTTTGTATCAATACATTTTTGTTTCAAATTTTATCCTAGCATTTTGTATTGTTACAGATTTATGAAATTTTGCCATACTTCCCAAACAATTATTGCTTTTTTAATAAATATATAATACACTTAAAGCAGACGGGTA
>ONLJ01000091.1 GCA_900318605.1 uncultured Rhodospirillaceae bacterium
TTTCTTGTGTTGGTCGGATTGACTGGACTCGAACCAGCGACCTCTTCGTCCCGAACGAAGCGTTCTACCAGGCTGAACTACAATCCGTTGTTTCTCTACTCTTTTACAACAATTTTTTATTATTGCAACAATTATTTTCAAATTTAAACGAATTTTTTTGTAAATAACTGTTTTTACTTATAAAATCCTACAGCAAAAGACTGTATTTTAAACTTGATTTGACAACTGTCCAAATTTGAGATATAACGTGTCATTATTAAATTAAAAAAAAGGAATTTTATCATGAAAAAAATTTTTACTTCTCCGTTTTTTACTCCGGTTATATTCTCTGTTTTGTGGGCATCATTGGTCGCTGTTGTGCTGATTTTTTATCCTGAGCAGAAATTTGCCATTACCGAAGACGGCGAAATTATTGATATTATTACCAATATCGGTTATGTTTTGATGATTGCAACCATGCTGATTATGGCTAAAGACTTTGCCGATAAACAGACCAGCTGGGGTATCTATCTGTTTTTGGGAATGGCCGCTTTTTTGCGTGAAGGCGGGATTCAGCACCACCTATCAAAAACCGATTCCACGCCTTTTAAAAGCCGGTTTTTCTTAAATCCTGATAATCCTTTGGGTGAAAAAATCATTTTTGGCTTGATTTTGCTCGTGATTTTCGGTGTGCTTGCTTATCTGGCGGTAAAATATGCTAAGCATCTGATAGTTTCATTCTTTAAGCTTGATACGATTACTTGGTCAATCGCCGTTTTTTGTACGGTTTTGGTATGTTCAAAGTTTGCCGACCGCTATCCTTCAAACTGGCGTAAATCTCACGGCGATACTTTCTTGCCGCGTGAACAGATTGAAGTCTGGTCACTTTTGGAAGAAAGTTTGGAGATGTTTTTGCCTTATCTGATAATCATTATCTTTTTGCAATATCACATCATACTCCAAAACCGAAAGATTGGCTTGACTTTTCATAAATCACGGAAAAAATAACGATTTTATCTGAAAAAATTATTTGTAGCCGTATGAAATTTATACGGCTACTTTTGCTTTTATGGTATCATAACTCTGATAATTTATCAGTTCAAAATCCTCATACTTAAAGTCATTGATGTCCTTTACATCTTGGTTTATCTTCATCGTTGGCAACGGATACGGAGTATGCGAGAGCTGTTCTTTGACCTGCTCAAAATGATTGTGATAAATATGAGTATCGCCTAATGTATGAACAAACTCGCCAGGCTCATAACCGCAAACTTGCGCTACCATCATGGTCAAAAGAGCATAGGAGGCAATATTAAACGGCACACCCAAAAACATATCGCAACTGCGCTGATAAAGCATACAGCTCAGCTTGTTGTTTGCAACATAAAACTGAAACATCATGTGGCACGGTGGCAGGTGCATCTCGGCAATTTTGCCGACATTCCACGCCGAAACAATCATGCGGCGGTCGTTCGGAGTCTTCTTCAATTTCTCAATAACGTCGGCAATTTGGTCAATGCCTTCGCCGTTCCAGTTGCGCCACTGCGAGCCGTAAACCGGTCCCAATTCTCCGTTTTCGTCAGCCCATTCGTTCCAAATTCTGACACCGTGTTCATGCAAATATTTGACATTGGTGTCGCCTTTTAAAAACCACAACAATTCATAAATAATGCTCTTTAAGTGTACCTTTTTTGTTGTGACCAGCGGAAAGCCTTTGCTTAAGTCAAAGCGCATCTGGCGGCCGAAAACCGAACGAGTGCCGACTCCGGTGCGGTCCATTTTATCAACACCGTTCTCCATTATATCTCTTAACAAATCCAAATATTGCTGCATTTTATTCTCCTTGATTTTCTAAATAAGCTAAAATACTTTTTACTACAGATTGCTCTACAAAATCGCCTTTTTTGAGCCAGACGGTTGTGATGACATTATCGAGTTCAAATCGTTGCGGTAGAGCAAAATATTTTTCTTCCAAAACTTCAACGCTTTTACCGACATTGATTAAATCTTTCATCTCCGGTGCAATTTCGCCCTGATAAACACAATCGACTACTATATCGGGCATAATCGACGGTGTGGTGAAAAACTTGGCATAAACCGAAGCTCCACCGGAGATGTACAAATCCTCGGGATAATTTTCGAGTTTATCGGCGTTATCGACCACAATATGATTTTCTTTATCAAAAACTTCGCAGGAATTTTCGATATCAAGTACAATCAGTTTTTTGCCCATTAAAACTTTTTGCGGCATTCCTTCATAAGTTCTGCGCCCCATAACCTTAATTTTTCCTTCGGTTAATTCGCGAAAACGGCGGGTATCAGACGGGATTTTCCATGGTAAGCCCGAACCGGCTCCGATAACATTATCGCCGATATGGCGACACCAAATTGCCACGATTGTCATCAGTTTTTCCTTTTTTTACAGTTCAATTTTATCTATCATATTAAAAATAAAAACCGGAGGATTAAAGGATAATTTTTGATAAATCAACAGCTAAATGCTCTCGGTAAGCAGAAAAGAACAGGGGATTTTTTTACTGTTTTTTCCAGATAAAATCGGCGAGTTTTAATATTTCGCGTCTGGCATAAACATCGTTAAGGCTCATCAGATTGGCTAATTTTTCATTTCGCAAATCGGCAGAGCAGAAACCGTTTGAAATGTGCATATATTCATCGCGGTAATATATTGCGGGGGCAATTCTGAAACCATAGCGGCGAGCGGATTCGGATAAGTGTAAAAATTCCGCAGAGCCGGATTTTTGTAAATATGGGACAATAATCCAATTTAAGTATTTTTTTCCTTGTGATGCCTGATTTTTTTTGATTTTCCAGATGAAATTTAAGTATTCATCATCGGGCTGCCATGAAATGTCATTTTCATTATTGAGAGGAGTAATTAGGGTATGCACAGCATTGAAAACAGCTTCATTTTCCTGATATTTATCGGCGGAAATATCGGCAATGACAGCTGAAAGTCCTGCTAAATCGTTGATGTTTGTAAGCAATTTCGGTTGAGCTAATTTAATATTTTGCGATGAGCAGAACTTTATTCTTGAAACCAAAAATTTTCTGATTTCATCGGGATTAGAGGAAAATAACCCTACTTGATAGCCATCGTTCCAAAGTGCACCGGCTAAATTCAGTGCTAGTACCGAACTTCCGTTTTTGCGCTTTGGACTTGAAATGACTATTATTGGAGTATCAACCATTAACGCTGAGCCACTTTTAATTTGGAATTATCGGCAACAACCAGACATGCTTGTTTATTTCTTTTCATGTTCTGACATATTCTGGTGGCATCGTTTTTAGCAAATCCCACAACCTTTGAGCGATATAAATCTCCTTTCGGTGAGGATATTTTTTCAACCATAATATCATGGACAGCATAGGTTTTGGCTATATTGTTCTTGATTTTAACAGCGTAATTCTTTGCTCTGTTATAATCGGAGAAAGAGCCGATTTGCAAAGCATACTTACCGTTGCTGACTGCTGCATAATGCTTTGCCGGAGTTTTTGAAGCGGTCTTTACCGGAGCGGATTTCTTTGGTGCGTTATTTGCCGCAACAACCGTTTGATTGTTTCTGCCGTTAATGGCACCGGTCAAGGCGGCAACATCGACAGTGCGGTTTTTATTCATGTGATCCAAACCCAAATCCATCATTTTATAGGCATGTTTATCACGGTCGTTTAAGAATTTATGCCCCATCGTAACGGCGATAACACGCTTGTTTCCGCGTTTTGCCGAAGTAATGATATTAAATCCGGAAGCGGCGGTGTAACCCGTCTTCATACCGTCAGCACCTTTGAAAGTATCCAACAAATGATTATGACCGGTAATTTTCTGTCCTTTATAAGTAAAGCTTTTCTTGGAGAACCATTTATAATATTGCGGGAAATGGTGGTAAACCGCCATCGCCAGAATCGACATATCGCGGGCTGTAGTCTTTTGTTGAGAATTAGGTAAGCCGGAAGCATTTTTGAACGTGGTGTGTTTCATTCCGAGTTTTTTTGCGGTAGTAGTCATCAGCTTGGCAAATTCAGCTTCGCTCGGGGAAAAATGTTCGGCTAAAACCGTGGCACAATCGTTTGCCGATTTTACCACAACCGCATCAATCGCATCTTGTACGCTGATTGTTGAGCCGGCGGCAACTCCCAATTTTGACGGAGAACGTCCGGCGGCAACGTGCGAAACCTTAAGCTTGTCGGTAAGCTTTAATTTTTTATTTTCCAAAGCATTGAAGGTAATATAGAGGGTCATCAGCTTAGTAAGCGATGCCGGATATCTTAACTCATCGGCATTGCTTTCATAGATAACCTTTCCGCTCTCGGCATCAAGCATTATCGATGAGGTTGCAGCCAATGCTTTTGCCGACATAAACAACAAAGATACAAAACAAAAAACTGTGATGATTTTTTTAAACATTTTACCCTCTTATACACTTATTTTAGACGATTTTAGGCATAAAGTGTGTAGAAAAAGTTAAAATTTATAATTTTAATGATAAAAAATCTTATTTTTCCAAAGGATGTGATTTGTGATATTCTCTTTGCAAAGTTTCGGTTTTGACATCGGTATAACGTTGAGTCGTCATCAGCGACGAATGTCCTAAAAGTTCCTGAATCGAGCGCAAATCCGTTCCTTGTTCCAAAAGCTGAGTGGCAAACGAATGGCGCAGTGCATGTGGGGTAAACGTGTCTGGCAAGCCTAAATACAACCGCAATTTTTGAACCTGTCGCTGAACTACACGTGCCGTGATTCTTTCTCCTCGCGCGCCTAAAAATAAAGGTTCTCCGGCTTTTAATTGGTATGGGCATTTTTTTAAATAGCTTTGAATATTTTTCCAAATAATCGGCAGAAGTGGGACAATCCGTTCTTTGTTCCCTTTTCCTTTGATGCGTAAGGTCTCGCTTTTTTCGGTTATATCTCCGACATTTAGATTTAAGGCTTCCGAAATACGCAGTCCGCAGCCGTACAATAAAGTCAAAATTGCCCGATCACGCAAACCTTGCCATTCATTTAAGGCTATGTTTTTAGCTTCAATCAAAACATCAAACGAATCATCGGCATCAAGCGCTTTGGGAATGATTTTGGATTTGCGGGGAGATGAAATAACGCTAATCGCCGGGTTCTTTATCAGATTTTCTTTGCTTAACCACTTATAAAAATTCTTTATTGAGGAAATCTCTCGACTCAGCGAAGATTTTTCAATGTTTTCTGCCGAGCGTTTTGCTATAAAACGGCGAAAATCACGAACTTCGGCATTTCGTAAATCATCAAGACTTGCCGGTGCGGAAAATGTCTCTTTTAAGAAAACAGCCAAGTCACGGGAATATCCGTCGAGCGTATGTTCGGAAAATCGTCTTTCGTTCAAAAGCCATGACTGCCATTGTTCAATAACGGCGGATAAATTCCTGTCGGCATTGAAGTCAATCGGTCTCACTTTTATTTGATTACCTCGCGGTCATAAATTCCAAACAAATCTTGACGAGGTATCCAACCTTTAATATTATCAAATCTTATCAGACACATACCGTCAGGTGTTGGGCATTTATCAATTTCTCCAACGGCTCCGTCTTCAACTTTGGCGATAATTTTTGCGCCTTCTTCCGGCTTGGCATAAATATTGTTCTCTCCGGGTGTGGTAACTTTTACGAACCTGCGCCCTGAGAGCATTGCTTTATGTACCCATGTTTCCGTACCTTCCCAATCGCGGATTTTGCGCCATAGCTCAAATTCGGAAATTATTTCAACCGGTGCGCCCTTTTGTTTGTAAACCCACTCTATCGGATATCGGCTGCCCGGCCCCGAGCGTACATTGACCAAACTTGAGCGCAACGATACCATACGCGGTATCGGCAGTCCGGTTTCGTTGTTTGCATTATCACTTTGCTCGGCATGGGCTGGATAAACTGCACAAACAAACAAAAAAGCCGTTAAAATTTTGTAAAACGATTTCATTTTTATTCCTTTTTAATAAATATTGGCTATATGTTAAAATCAGAATGCTAAAAAAGAGTAAAAATGCGCAAAAAACGGAGAAGAAAAATGGATTTAATCGCTACTGCACAAGATTTAATCAGATTTAAGACTATAACCGGCAATGAATCGGAAATTAGAAAAGCCTCCGAGTATATTGCTGCTAAGTTTTTTAAAACCGATGTTAAGACGGAAATTTTTCAATCTACTGCTTCGCCGGTTATCTTTTTGAAAAATTGCGATGGGATTGATTTTGATGTGCTGATTTTGGGGCATATTGATGTTGTGCCGGCTGAAGATAAAATGTTTGATCCGGTTATCAGAGATGGAAAAATGTTTGGGCGCGGAACTTTGGATATGAAATCGTTTGCGGCAGTTGCACTTAATTCGATGGAATATGTTACAACACATAAATTACCGATCAGATTCGGGGTAATTCTTTCGACTGATGAGGAAAAAGGCAGTAAATCAACCGAATCGTTTTTGAAAGCTTATCCTGATATAAAGGCAAAAATAGTATTGGATAATGATGTCGGCGGGGATATCAAAAAAATTGTAACAAAATGTAAAAATCCGGTGTTTGTTAAGCTTATTGCCAAGGGTATTGAGGCGCACGGCTCAACACCATGGGAAGGAATCGATGCCAACGAAATATTGTTCAAAACGTGGCAAAATATCCGCAAAATCTATCCGTATTACGCTAAAAATCTTCCGCAACCAAAGGACAAATGGATTGATACTGTTCATTTTGCCAAAGTCGAAGGCGGTCAGGTTTCGAACATTATCTCAAATTACGCCGAGGCTCTTTTGGATTTTCGCTTAACAGAAAATTCAAGCGTCGAAAACCTGAAAAATAATTTGGATAAATGTTTGGAATATGGTGTCAGTTACGAAATCGTATCGACAAGTGTGCCGGTCGTTATGGATGAAAATAATGATGATATTCTAAATTATAAAGCATTTGCCGAAAATATTTTGGGGCAGAAAATTGAGTTTGAGCATATCGGCGGAGCAACCGATTCGCGAGAGTTTGCCGTTAAAGGTTCGGTTGTGATTATGCACTCCGGAACAGGTGAGGGAATGCATGCTTCAAGTGAATATGTCGAGATTAAAAGTGTTGAGCAAATCGCTGATATTCAAATCAAATTTTTGGAATATCTTGCCGCTAAAAACCGCTGAACGTTAAGAAAAAATAAAATATATTCGTCGTAAATTAAGATAAATTTTTTATCGAAAGGAAAAATGTTGAAAAGTTGCAGGTTCTTATTGAGTTTTCTGTTTTGTGTTTTGTTTTGTTTTGAGACTATGGCAAAGAGTGCTGACGAGCCGCCGGCGGAATGGACTAAGTGGCTTGATGGTTTAAAGCGCGAGATGATTGCCAGAGGAATTTCCCAAAAAACTATCGATGAGGCATATAAGGGAAAAAACTATTATCACAAAGTTTCGGCTGTGGTCCAGCAAGATAAAAAACAAACAGAATTTGTGCTTACTACTTGTAATTATGTTAATCGTTTGGTTAATGAAGCGAGAGTGAAAGAAGGGCGCAAACAATATAATATCTTGCGCAAAAAATATGACAATATCGAAAAAAAATACGGTGTTCCGCTCTATTATCTGACGGCCTTCTGGGCGATTGAAACTAATTTCGGTAAAAATAAGGGGCAGTATCACTTAATTGACAGCCTGACCAACTTGAGCTATAAAAATCGTCGTGCCGATTTTTTCAAAAACGAACTGTACAATGTGTTGAAAATTATGGATAAAACTCAGCTTAAAGGCGATAAAATCCGTGGTTCGTGGGCCGGTGCAATGGGACATTTTCAGTTTATGCCTTCAACTTATAACCACTATGCTGTTGATGCAAGTGGAGACGGAATTGCCGATATTTGGGATAATTTTGACGATGCTTTGGCTTCAGCGGGAAATTATCTCTCAAGTTTGGGATGGAAAAAAGATGAGTCGTGGGGTAAACGTGTGAGTTTGCCTTGGAATTTTGATTTTAAAGATTCGGGACGTAAAATAACCAAATCGGTTGCCGAATGGAAAAAGCTTGGTGTTAAGTCATTTGATGAAAGCGAGCTTAATTTTGCCGATGATATGAAAGGCTCGATTATTCTTCCAGACGGACGTAAAGGGCCGGCATATATTGTTTTCGGTAATTTTAAGAGGATTATGATTTGGAATCGTTCTGATAATTATGCGTTGGCGGTAGCTATTCTGGCAGATTATATCAAAAACGATAACAAAAAGGTTTTGCCTATGGTGGCTGATACTCAATATGTTATGAATAGTGATGAGATTTTGAAAATTCAAAAATTCCATAACCGGTTGTTTTCTCCAAAACTTAAAGAAGATGGAAAACTCGGACCGATTACCCGTGAGGGAATTAAAAAAATCCAAAAGAAAGCTCATCTTCCTCAAGACGGATATCCCGATTATCAACTCTTAAACAAAATCAATAATTATAATAATGGTTTTAGAGTTATGCCGCAGCCTTCACGCGAGGAAATCAAAAAGTCTGTAAAATCAGGTAAAAAATAGTTTATTATGTCCATAATAAAAAAAATCGTTGACTTCAAGCCAACGATTTTTTCTTTTTTTTAAGATTTCTTACTGCGATATCTCTCTACCGCTTTCTTGTAAATTTCTCCCAAATTTTCCTCAACTTCAATCGAGGATATCTTATGGTATAAATCGGGATACAAGCTTCGTCCGCTTTCACAGACCTGTTTAAGAGAAGAAAAATCAGTGATTTTCTTTAAGATGGCAAAACCATGATCCTCATTGAAGCCGTAATGCCTGATTTCGGTAAGCAGTATCTGCTTGATATCAGGTTTTTGAGCTTCGGCAATCAGCATATCGATAGCCTTGTTGGAGAGGGGGTAATGTGCCATATAATCAAGCAAAAACTCTTTACTTTCGGGCTTTTGAGCCAGAACTTGCTCAACCAGCAGGCACTCATCTTCTTCACACAAGGGTTCGGTATATGTTCCCTCTCTGCTTTCTTCTAATGTTTTGTTAAACACCGACCGTCGTAATTCCTTGAATTGACCGGCCAAAATTTTTTCTTTTTCGCTCATGCTCATAATAGATATTTAAGTTATTTGTATCTAAGCGAATATATTACGCCTGTTTGACATTTCTGTCAAGTAGTAAAGAGATTAAAAATAAATTTTTATGCTAGTAACTTAATCGTGAAAGGTTTTGAGCAAAGTTTATGATGGCATTACTGACATCATCGGCTATGGTATAGAAATCTTCACTTTCTTTTAATGTTTCCTCATCGGCATAAAGTGCGCGGTTAATTTCGAGCTGAAGCGTATAGATCTTCTTGCGTGGCTGACAATAATTGAAAGTGATATACGCACCGGAATACGGGCAGTTAAATTCAACACTGTAATTATTGTTCCAAAACTGAGTGGCGAGCAAATCTCCCATTTCTGACGGACAGCTTTGATTAAATAAATTGCCGAGGCAAATATCAATGCCTTTGCGGCTGTCAACAATCGTGCAGATTTTACTCGGCATCGAATGGCAATCAAGAACCAAACAGAATCCGAATTTTTTGATACATTTGCTTATTAACTGCTGCAGGCGGTTATGATAAACATCGTAGAGGTTTTTTAAGCGCAGTTCAACTTCATTATAATCTAATAATCCATCATATAAGTTTTCACGCTTGTGATTTATGCGGTGGATAACCCCTAATCCGACACGGCAATGCTTATCATAGAGAATTTCTCTGTCTTTCGGATAATTGAAAAACATCTGCGGGTCAACCTCCAACCGGTCGCGATTTAAATCAACAAATGTGCGGGTAACTTCCATCTTGAGGGCTGTTATGCCGGAATCTATGGCTCCTTGAAGCAGTTTATCAACCAAAATATCTTCGTTATAGCGCAAGGTATGCTCATCAAAACGCACATTTTGCAAAAATTCCGGAGGGAAAAATGTACCGCTGTGAGGAATCGAGAGTATCAGCGGATATTCGATTTTATCGGCATTATATTCGCTGTAAACCTTGATTTTTTTGTAATCTGTTTTAATTTCAATTTTTTTTACGGTCATGCACAGAACCTTTTTTTGTTTTTTTATCAAGATTTTTGTTCGCCGATTTCTCGTATTTAAGGCGAGCGGCACGTTTTTTTATTGTTGATTTTTTCTCAACCGACCAACCGAATTTTCCGATTTTTTTGCCTAAGGCATAATAAAAACCGTGAGCATAGGCTAAAAGTTCAGCTTTATCAAGATTGAGTTCGTTCTTCTTACCGATATATTCATCATCAACATCGACAGCAACAACTTCAGCTAAGAACATATCATGTGTTCCGTAGCTTGTTATTTGTTTAACCTTACATTCAAGCGAAATAGGGGATTCTTTTATTTGTGGCGCATTTATTAAAGAGCTGGCAATCGGAGTTAAGCCGGTTTCCTTAAATTTGTTGACATTGCGACCGCTTTTGACTCCGCACCAATCAACAGCTCGGGCAATTTTAACGCTCGGAACATTTATAACGAATTCATTTGTTTTTCTTATTATCTCATTGCTGTAACGCGACGGGCGTATTGAAACGTAAACCAAAGTCGGATCACTGCAGATAATTCCGGTCCATGCCGCAGTCATAACATTGGGATTTTCCATGCTTCCGCAAGAAATAAGTGCAGGCGGCACAGGGCTGAGCATTGTTCCCGGTTTCCATGTGATTTTCGTCATTGCAACTACTTTCAAAATCCATACTGTCAGGGATTATAATCGCTTTTTATCGTTCAGTCAAGTATTGTTGGAATAAACGTTTTTAAGAGGTTGATGTAAAGAGGTTTATTAAACAGTATATGAAATATTTGAGAGAAAAAATATATAACCTGATATATACTTTAGTTCTATATAAAAGCGATAAGAATTAAAACTTCTTATCTAGTTACATTAAAAGACAAACGCAGAAACACAAAACTAAAATCAATATCGAAATTAAATTAGTTGAGATAATGATGTTTTGGTTGCCGACAATATTGATGGATTCTAAGAGAATATCATTTTTTGCCGGAGTCCTCGCTGATGACGAGATTTTTTCATCAACAACGCAATTATCGTTTACAGGTAAACTTCTCTGCAAAATTTCCTGTATGCTCTTATCAATATTCATTGATTATCAAATCCTATGATGTCAGTTAGCTTTTCTTAGTTCATCGTAGATTTCAATAAAGTCCTTTACTTTGAGCGCCGCCGAATCCGGAGCTTCAGTGCAAGTTTTCATATAGATAAGTTTTATCAATTCGGCTTTGTCATGAGGTGAGAGTGTGGAATTTCTGTTATTGAGCCACGTTTCAATATGTTCAATAATCATTGATAATATTTCTGTGTTCAGCGAAGATGATTTGTTCGATGATGATGAAATCGGAAGGTCGGTAAGTTCCTGCTCATCAACATTTAATATCTGTGCAAGTTTTTTACGCTCAACTTCACCGAGGCGGCGAGGAGAACCATTTTTGATAAACTGCTGAATATAGGCAATATTTTTACCGATTTTCAGAGACACTTGCGCGTAATTCAATCCTCTCTCGGAAATCAGTCGAGAGATTTTTCTTCTTATTTCATCAGTATTGTCAATGTTGCTCATTATGCACCTCGAATCGCATTATATAATAATAATCTTATTTTGTAAAACGATATTTTTCTTATTGACATTGTAATATTTTTCTTATATTTGTATTATTGTATATGGAGGTAAAAGAAATGACAGAAGAAGATTATGTAAATAAGGAACAACTGGAAAATAGGGGTTTTTCGAAAAATAATAAAGGTGTATATTACAAAAAGTCTGTATTAGAAAAATATTATGATATGGGGTATTTGTCGTTGTTTGAAGATAAGTTCAGTGCCGATGACCGGTTGTTTGCCGGCAAAAGAATCGCATTTGACTACTATATGGCGAATCGGAGTAACCTGCAATCGGTTAAGCAATTCCTTGTAAACATCAGGACTACCGGCGATTCGGGCAAAGAATCGCAACTTTATTATAAAGAGCGTTATTTTCGGGCAATCAGGGCAATTCCGAAGGAGTTTTGGGCGGCGATTCGATTCGTTTGTATTGATGATAATGAGATTACTGATAATAAAAATCCTAAAGGAAGTGTCTTATACAAACACAATGTGTATTGTCTGAAAGTCTTTTTGTGCCTTGGTTTAGACCGGTTATCAGAATTTTATTCGCAAAAAAATAAAAAAAGTTCTTGACATTAGGGATCTTTTGTGATAAGAAAATTATTAGAATGGATAATTTTAATCAGAAAGAATTAAAAGAAGATTATGTTCGTAATCTTCTTTTATTTATTTTTTATTAAGGATTTAAGTGATGCTGAAAGCAGTTTCGGACAGAATCATTGTTAAACTTGAAAAAGATGAACAAAGCAAGATTTTGATAAATAATAAACAAGAGTATGCAAACACAGGAATCGTGTTGAGTATCGGCGATAAGGTTAAGGGAGTTGAAATCGGCGATAAAATTGTGTTTCACCGTTTTGATGAACTGCCGCTCGGCGATGACGGCTTGGCGGTAATTCGTCAAAAAAGCCTGCTCGGGATTTATGAAAGTGAGGGAAAATAGCTCATAATTATTATTCCTTTTTAATAAACAAAACCTATGGAAAGTCCGGTTAATGACGGCTTTCCTTTTTTTATGGAGTTTTTAATGGAAAAACAGGAAATTTCACGTCAAGAGCTTAAAGATATTTGGCTCGAAAAAATCAGGCGCTCCGAAAAATATTACGCCGAGTATTATGATTTGGTGCGCTCTATTAGAGAATATTATCGCAATGATACAGCGAAAAATAAGCAGAATATTTTTTGGGCTTCGGTCGAAACTTTGAAGCCTTTCTTATATTTTAAGCAGCCGAAACCTTATGTTATCCGCAATGATAAACATGCCGATGAGGTTGAAAATATCGCCGCACAAATTTTGGAACGTGCGCTCAAATGGAATATGAAACAGTTCGATTTTGACAGCATGGTTAAATATGCGAGAAACGATTTTTTGCTCTCGGGATTCGGCTTATTATGGGAGCAATATTGCTTAAAATACAAGTATATCGGCGATATTATCTTAAAAGATGAGGAAAAAGTTGTTACCGATTATGTTAATCCGGTAATGTTTCTGGCTGACTGCGAAAAAGTCGGTGTTTGGGAAGATGTTGAATGGATTGCCCGTAAAATCCATATGAGCGAGGAGGAAATTGCTCAAACTTTCGATTTGAGAGAAAACTCGCTAATTAAGCTTGATAATCCCGAAAGAGTGGTCAGTGTTTATGAAATTTGGGATAAACCGAGCCGGCAGATATATTATTTAAGTCCGGAATTAAACGCTGATTTTCTGCTGATTAAAGAAGATACGCTTCATTTAAGCGGATTTTTCCCTTGTCCTAAGCCGATTATGGCCACCTTGACCAATGACGGTATTATTCCGGTTCCCGACTATGTCGAAATTAAAAGCCTTTTAGATGAGCTTGACGGGGTTAATAATCGGATGCGCTTGACTATGCAAGCTTTGAAAGTTTCCGGTTGCTATGACAACAGTTTTCCGGAGCTTGCCAATATTTTGGATAAGGATATCACGCTGGTTTCGCTTTCCGATTTTGAGCGCCTCAAAGATGCCGGCGGATTGAAAGGAATTTTGGAATTTGCTCCGATTGAGCAATATATTCAGGCGCTTACGGTGTTGGCTTCAAGACGTCAGTCGCTGATTGAGGCAATTTATGAGATTACCGGAGTGAGCGATATTATGCGTGGCTCGGCTAAGGTCGGCGAAACCGCCACCGCCGTAACTCAGAAAACCAATTTCGGCACACTGCGCAATCAGGATCGCCAAAACGATATGCAACGCTTTTTGCGTGATTTACTTAAAATCAAAGCCGAGATTATCTGCGAACAGTTTTCTGCCGAAACTTTGGCTTCGTTTGCTCCAGATGTTTCGCCGGAAAAATCAGGGTTAGTCGCTCAGGCAATTAAATTGTTAAAAACCGACAAGCTTCGCGATATGATAATTGATATCGAAACTGATTTAGGCTTTAACCTTAATGAAGAAGAAGGTCGGATTTTGAAGGTTATTGAAAATATCAATCTTATTATCAATCGGGCTTTCGGGATTGTTTCGGCTCAGCCGGCGCTTTTGCCTTTATATCGGCAAATGTTGTCAGCGGCTGTTGCCTCAATGCCTAATGCCCGTCAGTTTGAAAACACCATTACCGAAGTTTTCGCTAAAATCAATGAGGATTTGCACAAGCCGGAAGCGCCTAATAATCTGTCGCAACAGCAATTCGAATTGCAAAAGCAAAAATTAGCACAAGATTACGAAATCAAAAAAGAACAAAATCAGCTTAAACGCGGCGAGTTCTCACTCAAAGCACTTAAAGAATTAAGATGATTGATATGTCATGACAAACAAGATTTTTTAGAAAGGAAAAAATATGCCATTTGATACAACAGGAAACTTTTCCCGCATACACTCATGGGAAGATGATCGCTTGAATGATATCGATATTGCCAGCGATCGCCATGACGAGGAAGATGACAACTTTGCCGAAGGTCTCAGTGCTTGTGTGTGCAAAGACGGTCGTTCGATTATGAGCGGAAATTTAAATTTAGGCGGATATCGCATCAGTAATTTGGCAAATGCCGCCGCTTCATCAGATGCGGTTAATAAAAACCAGCTGGAGCAAACAGTCAGTGAATTGGAAACAACACTTAATGCGCTGATAAAGGAAAGTGTTAATCATCGGGTTTATATCGGCGATGTCAAGGCCAGTACCAGAGCCGAAAATCACGGAAATTGGTTGTTATGCGACGGGCAAGCGGTCAGTCGTGCGGTTTATGCCGATTTGTTTGAACTTATCGGGACATCATTCGGAGAGGGTAACGGAGTTACAACTTTCAATGTTCCGGATTATCGCGGTAAATTTCTTCGTGGTTTGGGCGGAGATTCGGCAGCGAATATTTATACTACTCAAGCCGAAGGTTTGCCGAATATTACAGGTACGATTGCAAGCTCTACTTACTTAGGTATTTTTAACTCTACTAACAGCGGAGCATTTAATCCGGTTTCAGGTTGGAGTTGGAACAACGGTAACGAAGGGGCTGGACAAAGCACTTGTGCTACGGCAGTTAATTTCAGTGCGGCAAGTTCAAACTCAATCTATGGAAATTCAAACCACGTTACACCGATTAACCAAGCAGTTAATTTCTTTATTTTGGCAAAAGACGAATAAGAGGTAAAAAATGAGCGGAAAAATCAGCAATAACATTATAACCGTTCGCCAAGGCGACAGTTTTGCCTTAAATTTGCAAATTTGTAATGAGCAAGGTTCCGTGGATTTATCGGATTCCGAGCTGATTATGCAGGTCAGAAACCATAATGATGCACTGATGTTTGAAATATGCGGAACGATTGTGGATTCTCAAAACGGTAAATATGCGATTATTTTAACCCCGCAACAGACAAACATTGCGGTCGGTCAATATAAATGCGATATTCAGCTGACTACTTCAGACGGAAGCGTTAATACCGTTTTTCCGGCAGATATAAATAAAATCGGAGTATTTTCGGTTACGGAACAAGTTACAAGATAGCGAGGCAGACATGATGAATTTAGATAGCGGAAATTTAACTGTTTACCTTAGTTCGGCGGAAAATATCACGGCTTTTATCGGGGAAAGTGCAAAAATTGAAGTTGCTCAGGCGATAAATTATATTGAAAGCGGAAAGGCGGAATTGAGGCCTTTGGTTTTGGAAACAAAAGAATATAAACAAGAAGCCGTAAGCAGTGCTTCAGCGGCTTTGACTTCGGCTGTTAATGCTCAAAATTCGGCAAATTCTGCTGCCGAGAGTGCGGTGATTGCTCAGACGGCTATGAGTGGTAAACAGGACACAATCAGCGATTTAAGCACAATTCGTTCAGGAGCGGCTTTAGGTGTTACTGCGTTACAACCGAATGATAATATATCCAAGTTACAAAATGATGTAGGATATATTACTGGAATAACTTCAGCAGATGTAACAACAGCTTTGGGATATACGCCTTATGACGCAAGTAATCCGAATGGTTATACTTCAAATGTAGGAACGGTGACAAGTGTTAATAATGTTAATCCGGTTAATGGAAACGTAACAATATCAATACCGAGCGATACAGGAGATTTAACAAATGGAGCGGGATTTATTACATCAACGGAATTAACACCTTATGCTTTAAATGCTGATTTAGCAACTGTTGCGACATCGGGTTCTTATTCTGATTTAAGTGGTACTCCGACTATTCCGACAGTAAATAATCCGACAATCACTATTACGCAAGGCGGAACAACAAAAGGTTCGTTTACCTTAAATCAGACAACAGGCGATACGATTGAGTTAGATGCAGGTGGCGGTGGTGGCGGTTCATATACCGCCGGCGACGGTATCATTATTCAAAATGATGTAATTTCGGTTGATGATGAGCCGATTGATGAAGCTGATACTGAAACAGTTGAGGAAGTAACTATCACATATCTTTTAAGTCAAATAACAGGATATGATGCAACAAAAACACAAACTCTTAAACACATCAATGGCATATTAACTTGGGTAACGGAGGTATGATATGAAAGTTCAAGTAAACTCTTTAGATAAAGTATATTTAACAACCGGCAGTAAAGTCTTAAAAGCTAAAGAAAAATGTGGTATGACAATCAGCAATTTTATCGGGGATACGGTAAGCGGCACATTAAATGCTCCTTCAAAAGAAATAGAGCCGGATTTTTCAGGTGTTACTGATTTAGGAGAGAGAGCATTAGAATATAATTTTGCAGGAACTCAGAATATTAAAGATGGTACAATCTCTTTTCCTGATTTAACTGACGTAAGCGGAGAATATGCTTTAAATTGTTTTTGCCGTGAAAATTCGAATATTACATCAGCTTCATTTCCTGAAATTTTAACTATTTCAGGACAATACGCTTTTAATTATGCTTTTTATGCGACAAGGCTGACATCTGTAACATTTCCTAAATTAGCTACGATTACAGGAAATAATTGTTTTTACTATGGATTTGGAGGTATGGGAACAACATTAACTTCTGTATCTTTTCCTGAATTAACATCAGTGAATGGAAATGGTTGTTTTTCAAATAGTTTTCAAAGTAATACAAGATTATCATCTATTTCTTTTCCAAAATTGACAACAATCAATGGAGAGGGTGCTTTTAGTAGTAGTTTTTCTTCTTGTAGTTCATTAACAAGTGTAGAGTTTCCTGAACTAACAACTATTATTAACAACAACAATTCAGCACTAGGTAATACTTTCCAATCGGATTCATACTTAACAACAGTTAGATTTCCAAAATTATATCACTTGGAGTGCAGTGCAACAACTAATAGTTGTTTTTATAATTGTTTCAGTTCTTGTGCAAGATTAACTGATATTTACTTTAATGCTCTTACTACAACAAGTTTTGTAAATTCAGTACGACAATTTATGAATATGTTTAACTCTTCAGCAATGTCAACAAGTGGTAACTGCACAATTCACTTCCCAAGTAACCTTGAAACAACGATACAAGGTTTAAATGGTTATCCGAACTTCGGTGCACCAGCCGGTAGAGTAACCCTTGCTTATGACTTGCCTGCAACTAATTAGGAGTAAAAAAATGTTTATTACACAATGTTACAAATATAAGTATAATGGAATTGTTTACGTTGGCGGTGAAGTGCCAGAGGATGCTGAAATCCTTGAAACAATGAACATTCTAAACGCAGAAGAAGGCTCGGATTTAGTCAGAATATCCGACAATGAAAATGTCGGCTCAAATATCTGGCTTAAAGACGGCGATGCAATGGAAAACTATAAAGAGGTGGAGGCAGAAGATGGATTGGGGATTGATTAGCGGTTGTACTTCTCTGGTTGGGCTGATTGTATCGTTGATACGTATCGGCGAGTGGAAAGCCAAGCAGGAAGTCAAAATCGAAAACGTTATGGAAAGACTGGAAAACAGCGATGGGAAAATGGAAGCCATCGCTGTTTTGCAATCACAACAAAATTTGGTTTTGACCGAGATTAAAACTAAACTTGAATTTTTAATCGAAAACAAAACAACAAGGAAAAAATCCGATGCTCGATAAAGATATTCTGGCGCGTACAATCTATGGTGAAGCGCGCGGCGAAGGCTTGGAAGGTATGGAAGCGGTGGCATGTGTGGTTATGAATCGGGTTAAAGCCAAAAAATGGTTTACCGGATATATTTTTGAAAA
>ONLJ01000080.1 GCA_900318605.1 uncultured Rhodospirillaceae bacterium
ATGCGCTCTTTTTGGAATAAAAGCGCAAATATGCAAAGTATGCTGAAGGCTTTAAGATTGCTTGTTACCGAAAATAATGATCCGGTACTTCGCCGGCTAATCGAAGGTTGTGAATATTGCTTGGGACGTAAGGATAAAAGTAAAAAGAAAATGGAGCGATTTATTGAGGAAACTCGAAAAATTATGCGTGCTAAAGCTTATGAAATGTCAACGCGTCCCCAAACCATGGGACAAGAACTTATTGCTCGCTTTCCTTCAGTGTTTTTGGTGTATTTCCAGTGGCACCATAATTTTCGCAATATTTATCCGAAGTTTTTCCCGTTTGATATGGAGGGAACACCTAAAGATAAGTTGCAAAAAACTTTATTTATGCAGGCAAAAATCAAGATGGTTGATGAGCAAAACCGCTATAAACAAGAGTTAGCACAGAAATCGTTAAATACCGTATTGCTTGAGCAATCCAATTCTCAACTTACGAACTCTAGTTATCAAAAATCACAACGTGAAAATGAAATGCAGGATAACGAACGGCAAAATAAAATGCGTGAGATTTTGATGAATAAAGAAAAAACCATGGCGCAAATGTTGATGGAAAAGAGCAGTGAACAACGTCAATCACAGCAAAACATTCTCCAAACGCAAATGCAAAGAACCAATGATTTTAACGTATGATTTTATAAAAAACATATTGACCGTTATTTTTTTCCATCGGTTCCAACCAGTCATATTTTTTTCCGTTTATCAGGGTTTTATATAATGAATTTTTCGGAGCTTTTTTCAGATAATCAAGGTTAATACCGTCTTTTTTGTTCGGTACAATAATGTAGGTTATTTTTCGTTTTTTAAGTTCTTTTTTGATTAAGTTTTCGTCGCTGAGTAAAAAAATTTCAATCGCATCGGTTATACCGTCAATGTTATTGTGATACGGAGAACCAACGGTATTTATTCCGGTTTCGTATATCAGCCGAGGTGCAATGAAGATATTGGTCAGCGCACATCCTTTAATCTCCGGATAATCTGTTTTGACAGGTTTATCGTCATAACAAAATGAAACGGCGAATGCAAGATTTATGACTATCAAACTTAAAGCCGACAAGCGGTATTTTGTTGATATGTTAAGCCTTTTAAATATTTCTATCAGCATAAATGAAGTTATCAAAACATAAAACAATATTTCATAAGCTAAAAATCGGCGGATGAATGCGGCTATCGGTAAGTAAAAAAAGAATAGTGAGTAAACAGCAATATCGCTGAAAGATTTGCGCTTAAATAATCGATAAAGCAGCAGAATTTCGATCGAGCCGAAAATAAAATACGGACACTCGGATGGTAAAGTCGGTTTCATCTCCGAAATATAAGGGGCAAAATATTGTGCAACTTTTCCTTTGAAAATCGGAGCGAAGATTGTTTCAAATCCGAAAATTGATATTACCGCTGCAACAGATATAATTGTTCCGAAAAAAAGTATTAAAAATTGTGAAGAAAATTTTCGGGGATTAAGGAGGTTGCAGGCGAAAAATACGGCGCAAGTCAATCCGCAAATCACAACATGAATAAGCGATAAACGGGCATTGTCAAAATAAAGATACCCTTCAAACGGAGGATTTAATCCGTAAGCAAGCAATGTACCGACAAATAATCCCAAAGTATAGTTGTAAGCATAATCAAAAGAATGGCGAAAGAAAAATACGCCCGTGCATAATATCGCCAATACCGCGTATGCGAGCAGTATTCCTTCAAATGCTGATGACGCCCAGATTCCCAAAGAGGCGATAATTCCGGCAAAAAACATTTTTTTCGGCGTGATATCTGATAAGCAAAACATCAAAAAAACGGTAATTAAAAGCATCAGCGAATGATGGTCGGGACGGCCGAATTCAAAGACCATGCTCTTGCTTAAAAAAATAACGGCAAATATAAAAATGAAAGGCGACGGTGCGGTAAAATCTTTTTTACCTGCGGATTTTTTAAGAGTATATATCAACACAGAAAGAGCCAAGAAAAACATTATCGGAGAAAAAATCAGTCCGCCGGTAAATATCGCTTCTTTAATTGGCAGAATTGCCATAAAAGGTAAGCTGAAAATAAGCCAAATTACATCGTTTATTCGGGTAAAATGTAAAACTTCACCATAAGGACAGTTGGTAAACGGAAATATTTTTTCTTTCCATGGAAAATCATTTTTGATCCAGTCAATTATGCGTAAATATCGAGTGTAGCAATCAGTATCGAGATAATAAAATTTGCCACTTAACCACATTGAAAAAGCGCTGAAAAGACCCAATAGCAATATGGCAATAAACGAGCAGATTATCGGATAATCGGTGCATAAAAGTGCAACAAAAGATGAGTTTTTTTTCATAAATTATCCAATATGCTCGTTAATACCTGTAAGGAGTGGCTCGGAGCATCGCGCCAGAATTTTTCATATTGTTCGGCATGATTTTTTATTCCCGGAGTGTCGCTTATCTGGCGCATACATAAGAACTTTACTTTATATGCATCACAAGTTTGAGCTATCGCTGTGCTTTCCATATCAACCGCTAATGCCTGCGGGTATCGGTTCTTGATTTCTGCTAACTCTTCGGCATCGGTAATAAACCAATCTCCGCAGCATAAAAGGCCTTTTATGCAATCCTTTTGCCGTGTTGCCAATTCCAAATCCGAATGGTAAATATGAGAACCGCAGATAGCGTTTTCAAAATCATTGTCATCGCCGCACCAAAAATCGTGATAACATAAATCAAGTCCGAGTACCCAATCGCCGACATTAAGATTTTTATCCAATCCACCGGAAATGCCTATATTGATTATTAAATCCGGAGAAAAATTGTAAATCAGGTTTGATGCCGTTAACGCAGCAGCAACCTTGCCGATGCCGGAAACCGCAATTGCCAAATCAAAATCCTTGTATTTACAGATGTAAAAAGGGTGATGATTAAAAGTAACAACACGATAATTTCCCATATTTTTAATAAATAAATCCAACTCTTTTTGCATTGCTACAATAACACCGATTTTTTTCATGATATACATCTCCCCTAAAACTATAAATCTGCAAAATGATAACATCGGTTTAAACTAATTTCAAACGAAAAAATTGATTCGCACAAGTTATCAAACAAAAGTTTTTAAGTAATACTAATATTTTTAAGGCTTGATTTTTTAGATTCAATTACATTGACGAAAACAACCGACTTGACAAGCATGTTCCTTCTTGCTAATATACGGCATATTTTTTATAACTTAAATACATTAGCTTATGGGAAAATTATTATTTATTGTTTTCGGACTGATTTTAATAATCGTCTGGATGGTGTTATTGATACCGCAGTATGATGCCTTGAAAAACAAGCATTATCGAACGGTTTTGATATTCATGGCAGCCTTTGTGCTTGCCGTTAGTTCCCTGATTGCCATGTTGATTTATGGAGGTTTTTTCAATTTACTCCATGGCGAAGGATTACCACAAGTAAGTGCAGAGAAAGAATTCATTCTTTGCTTATTGGGACTGATTACCGTACCGGCGCATTTCTTCTGTCTGAGATATGTTTATTTTCGCAAGACATGGGATTACATGAGGCTCAACGGTCATTCCGACAAGGAAATACGAGCCATGATTGATCCCGAAGTGAAGCGTTGGTTGGGGTTACCTCAATAACAAAAAGCCTTGTATCTGAAAAACGGATACAAGGCTTTTTTTTACCAAGAAAATCGCGAAACAAATTTTCTCAAAGCGCTTTTATAAGGGCAAAGAAATGACTACTCTCAACCCTCCGAGCGAACTATCCGACAGCTCAATTGAACCGCCGTGCGAAACAACAATATCTTTGGCAATCGCCAACCCCAAACCGACACCGCCGGTTTCTTTATTGCGCGACGGATCCACCCGATAAAATGCCTTAAACACATCGTCGCGCTTATCCTTCGGAATACCAGGACCGTCATCATCAACTGAAATTTCCAAACGCTTTTCGTCCGAGCTGATAGCCACTGCAATTTCTTTTCCATAATGGAAAGCATTTTCGATAATATTAGTAATTGCACGGCGCAACGCCTGTTCACGTCCCTGAATTGCGCTGACATCATAGTTAGTTGAAAATCTTATCATTGCATTGGCATTTTTACGATATTTATTGATAATTGAAGTTATCATTTCATTAACATCAATAAATCCTGATTTTTCGCCGCCCTCTCCGCTGACAAAAGCCAAGTATCCGTCAAGCATTTTTTCCATTTCATCAATATCTTGCACAAACTCTTGATTTTCCTTACTGTCTGGGAGCATAGCCATCTGCAACTTCATTCTGGTCAACGGCGTGCGCAAGTCGTGTGAAACACCGGCAAGCATTTGTGTGCGCTCGGAAATTTGGCGCAAGATACGCTCTTTCATTTTCACAAATGCCAGACCGGCACGACGAACTTCAATAGAACCGTAAGGTTTAAATTTGGTATTGATACCTTTACCGAAATCTTCAGCCGCCGCTGCCAGTTGCGTAATCGAACGTGCCTGAACTCTTAAAAACAAAACTGCCACAACAAAGAGCAAGAGCGAGGTAGCAATCATCCATGCCACAAAACCAAAAATTGATGTACTGAAAATATTTTTGAGCGGTGTTTTAAATACATACAACCCTTTATCCATATCAACCAAAATATTCAAATCGTTATGATGATTTGAAAGAAAAATTTCAGTATTTGCCCTTGGAAAGCGTCGAGCTAAAGCATCAGTCAAAAAACCGACAATCAAGCGACTGTTCTTTTTATTTTTTCGCCACACATCATGCTTACTTTCATTATCATAAAATTGCACATCAATATCATAAATATTCAAAGCTTGATTTTTGATATCGGAAAAATCATTTATTCCATCATCCATGGTAATAATAAAAGCCATATCCTGCGCCAAATTATCGGAAAGGCGTTTACCAACCTTACTCCAACTACTGTTCCAATAAGCATAAACCGATACAATCTGCACCACAATAAGCGGAACAAATATCAACAGCATAGTTCTGAAAAACAGTGAGCGTGGCAAAAATTTTCTTTTAAAAGCGCTTAAAGCCGAATTTAATTTTGTCGGTAATTTTATATGCATTTTTTCCTCCTAATCGGTTAGTAACATATACCCTTTTCCGCGAACGGTTTGCAAAAAACGGGGATTTTTGGAATCTTTTTCTATTTTTTTACGAAGTCTTGTGATTTGCACATCAATTGAGCGTGAATTCTCGCCGGTTTCCAACAATTCAGCCAGGCGTTCACGCGAAAAAATCTGCCCGCTTTTCTTGCCCAAAATATTGAGTAATGTTTGTTCCAGCGGGGTAATATGCAAAATTTCACCATCAATATTTTTCAACTCACTTGTTTTAAGGTCAAAAACAAAATCGCCGAATTTGAGAATATTTGACTTGCCATTTTTGTTAGGCATACGACGCAAAATATTATTTATTCTCAAAACCAATTCTTTAGGTTCAAACGGTTTTGCCAAATAATCATCAGCGCCGGATTCGAGACCGCTTATTCTGTCTTGAGTTTCTCCCATAGCCGTCAAAACAATCGCCGGAACTTGATTTACTTTACGAAGTTTTTTCAAAAATTCCAAACCGGTTTCACCCGGCATCATCACATCAATAATCAACAAATCGAAGATATATTGGTTCAAAAACATTCTCGCATTTTCGGCATTTTTTGCCGTACTGACGGCAAATCCGTTTTCTTGAAGATAGCGTTGAAGGAGTGATCGCAAACGCGTATCATCATCAACCACTAAAATATGCGGATGTTCGTTTTGCATTTATTTCCTCAAGTTTTTTCCGGCAGTGCTTTTTTTAGCTGTTTTTTTCGGTGCGGATTTCACGGTTTTCTTTTTTGCCGGAACTTTCTTTTCCGGCTTATTTTTTGCAATAACAACCGCAGGCACAACCGAAACTTTTTTAGCTTCTTCGGCTTTAACGTAATCCAAACTTTTTTGATAATACTGATAACCGGTAATAAAAGTCAGAACGGCAGCAACCCAAAGCAAAAACTCACCGATATAGCTCCAACCTACCCACAATTCACGGAACAGCATCATTGAAAGTGCCGTCATCTGAAAAGCGGTTTTCCACTTTGCCAGTTTAGTTACCGGCAGCCCGACATTAACTTCGCGCAAAAATTCGCGCAATCCCGAAACCAAAATTTCGCGACACAAAATTACAAAAACCGGAATAACACTTATTCCCAAGCTATACATATCTGGCTTAGCTAAAATAACAACCAGTGCTGTTGCCACCAAGAGTTTATCGGCAATCGGATCCAATAATCTTCCAAACGCCGAAGTCTGATTACGCGCTCTGGCAAGATAGCCGTCAAAATAATCGGTTATTGAAGCAACCACAAACAATATGGCAGAAATCATTGCCCATGCATATGATGTAAAATAAATTGATAAGAAAATAAGCGGAATAACAACTATGCGAGAGATAGTCAGAATATTAGGCAAATTATACACGTCAACCCCCTGTAAAACACAAAAAGACCAAATTTAGGTTATAATAAAACGCTTTTTTTAATTATGGAAGTATTTATATATTTTTTCCGCCACTTTTTTATTGATGGTATCGACTTTCATCAACTCTGAGATACTTGCATTTTTAATTTGCTCGACCGAACCGAAAAAATTGAGGAGCAGATTTTTACGTTTGGCACCGATTCCTTCGATTTCATCAATTTGTGATTTAAAAATTGATTTTGAGCGCTTTTTACGATGAGTACCGATAGCAAATCTATGCGCCTCATCGCGCAAATTTTGCATATAAAAAGCAATCTGTGAGGCAAACGGAAGAGAAAAACTTTCTTGTCCTAGAATATGATAAAATTCCTTACCGGCATTACGTTCCGGACCTTTGGAAATTGCGATAATGGTAATACCGGACAAATCAAAATCTTTCAAAATTTCATGTACTGCATGAAGTTGTCCCAAACCGCCGTCAAGCAAAATCACATCAGGCTTATTTTCCGGTGCCATATGTTCAAACCGACGATGTAAAACTTCTTTCATCATTGCAAAATCATCGTTGGTGTTTTCGGTATATTTGATATTAAAAGTACGATATGATTTTTTATCAAAACCATCAGGAGTTGCCACCACCATTGCGCCTATTGCATACGACCCCTGATTGTGCGAATTATCATAAATTTCAATACGCTCCGGCAATTTAGAAAGGCCGAAATATTGCTGCATTTGAAAAAGATTTTCTTTTACGGTTGCGGTTTCGGCGATTTTACGCTCAATCGCCGCACAAGCATTTTCAATTGCACGTTCAATCAATTTAGCTTTGTTACCTTTAACATATTTTTTGATTTGCACTTTAAGAGCCGTTTGCAAAAATTCCGAATTTTCCGGTTCAATCGAAACCAAAATTTCTTTAGGGATTGTACGTTCGGCATAAAATGAGCTAATAAAAGCCTCCATAATTTCCGCCTCGCTTTGCTCCCACGAATCCTTTAAAAAATACGGGACATTACCGCAATTTTGACCGGCACGAATAAAGAAGACCTGCACACAAACCATATTTTTATGCTTAATAACCGCAATCACATCGGCGGAAGATATGCCGGCATATTCCACATTATAACCGCCTTGAATACTGCTCAAAGCTTTGATTCTGTCACGCAAAACGAGCGCTAATTCGAAATTAAGATTTTCGCTAGCCTCCTGCATTTTAGCAGAGAGTTCCTCCTTATAAGAAGTATTTTTTCCTTCCAAAAAAT
>ONLJ01000081.1 GCA_900318605.1 uncultured Rhodospirillaceae bacterium
CTGGCTCAACGCGCTGATTTGCCTATGCCGAAGGTTTATATTATTCCGGAGGCACAACCGAATGCTTTTGCTACCGGAAGAAATCCGCAAAACGCGGCGGTCGCATGCACTGCAGGATTATTGAAACTGATGGATGAAAATGAGCTGGCTGGTGTGCTGGGGCATGAACTCGGACATATTAAACATCGTGATATTTTGATAAGCACTATCGCAGCAACTTTTGCCGGGGCTGTTACTAATATTAGCAGACTTTTCGGCAGTTCAAGTTCATCAAACGGTTATGCGCAAAGAAACACTCGTGCACCTTTGGCAATTTTGTTAGCACCGATTGTTGCTATCATTATGCAAATGTCAATTTCGCGCAAGCGTGAATATATGGCTGATAAAGCTGGTGCAGAGTTTTCGGGAAATCCGCTTTATCTGCGAGATGCTTTGCAAAAGTTGGAATCTTATAGCCGTAGTATTCCAATGCAAAATACTTCAAAACCGGCTACCGCGCATATGTTTATTGTTAATCCTTTTTCGGGAATTTCTGGATTGAGCCATCTTTTTAGTACTCATCCTAAAACATCAGACAGAATCCGCGAACTTGAAAAGATGGCGGCTTCACGCTAAAATAAAGCAGCCGTAAAATTATAAGAAATTCTTACCACGGAACGTTGTTTATGCAACGATCGGGATTTTCTTTGCAGTATGCTTCGTTGTTGTTATAATCATAAAGCTCTTTGCGCTCTTTTCTGACATAACCGGCCTCAAATGCGTGTTTGGCACAACCGCTGATTAAAACAAGCATCATCAAAATCAAAATCTTTTTCATAATATAGTTCCTCTAATCTAAAATATAAGCTTCAAACTGAACAAAGCCCAACAGACTAAAATCCATTTTGCTGAAAAAGCCCAAAATTTTGCTCCTTCATAATTATCAGCTGATTTCCATGTACCGCGCAATAAAATTATGGTATAACAGATAAAACAAGCACTGGCGATTAAATGCGGCGCAAGAGTACTGATTAAATGACCTTCTCTGGTCATAATAATGGCGAAATTTGAAAGAATATAACGTACTAAATTTGTAGCACATAATTTGCCGTAAGGGCAAATCGCTCGTAATGCACTACTGTGAGTTATTCCGGTTATAATGTTAAACAGAAATATTCCCAATACGCCGAATAACCAAAAACAAACTTTTAACGAATATTCTCCAGAAGCAAGTTTTTTCAGCATTTTTTTCTCTCTTAAAACTTTGTTATAATATCAATATAAGGTTTAACCCCTAATTTTATCTTAAAATCGGCAATATATTTCGAAATATCTGACCACGATGTCCACTTATCAATATATGTCTTTGCCGTTTCGGGGGACTTTGATAGCTGGACATCAATAATATCTTCAAGCATTTTGCGCGAACCTTCCTGCATCTTTTCAAAATCAACGTGCAGTTTTTTATCGTCATCAAACCAAAGAGCTCCATAATCGTAAAGATAATTAAACTCAATTAAATCAGCCATGCGATGCGCTTCTTTATCTGCAGGATATGCTGTCATGAAATGGCGCTTGACAATCCAAGTCAGATAAATTGCTTTCAGCTCTTCTTCATTGATAATTCCGGCTTTAACATATTCCGGCATCATCGCAGCGGAAACCATGTCGGCTTTATGTTCTTCGATTATGTGTTGATAAGTTCCTAATGCTGTTTGATAGCTGCTGTCAGGTCCTAGAGAATGTCCATTTTCATGCCCGATTACAAACAAATGGTCATATTCATTACCATAATATTTGTGCAATTCAGTTGGTACAAAATGCTCTAGAATTTTTTTTGTTTTTTCGGTTTCCCCGCTGTGACGAACCTGACGGTGATATACATTTCGTCTACCGCCTCCATGTGTAAGAGAAGGTTTATCATTATTCGGAAGATTTTGCGCTGTTGTAATACCTCCGCGACAAAGTGCATAATCTCCTGTGAGCGCGACAATATCAACATCAACCATTGTTTGCTTTAATTCTTTATTTGAGCCTGCTTTTTGCTCGTATTCATCAGCGCGGGGCATTAAATCTGCCAATGTACGCATTTTATCTTTGAATTTAAGCAACAAACTCGTACCTTCCTTGTTGATGATTCCGACTCTTATGCCGAGCATATCTTTCGGTGTCGGGTTGATACCTGCTTTAGATAAACGACCGCTGAGTTCTTTATTGGAGAATATTGTCGGGGTCATTTTATCATCATAACATTCTCGGCTCAAAGTAAATTCCAATGAGGTATCCTGCATTTTTGCCCAGTGTTTATCAGCCAAAATATCCATCTCAACATTGTTTTGCAACAAAGCCTGCGCCTGCCACCCGAGATAATCTTTAAACAACTCATCGGTCGTATAATAGGCGGCACATTCCAGTTCGTTGGCAATTTCGGAAAATTCATCGGCAAAGTATTCGGTGTAGTCGATTGATTTAAGTTCATCATCCGCACGACGAACCATTGTACGGGCGCTCAAAATTTTTTTTACTTCATCTTCTTTGCCCTCATCGAGCATTTTATTTATTATTTGATGGAACTCTTCAACCTCTAAATCCGTTGGGTAAAAGTTACAACCTTTATATCCTTTTATACCTTTGAATATTTCTATCGGCTCTTTATCTATCCCGTTTGAGCCGGCAACTCCGTTCAAAGAATTAAAAATTTTTAAGGCATATTCGGCATGCTCACTTGTTGCTGCGGCATTTTCCAAAGCCTGCTTCATTACCAGATTCATGGGATGGTCCTGTTCCAATGCCACATCGTTTATTATTTTTGCGGCTTCTGCTAAATGATCCAGCGCTTTTTTATCGCCTTCGGACAGGTTTTTATATCCTTCAAAATCCCTGTCAATAAGCTCGATTTTGCGCATTTTGTTGTTTGCCATATCGGCAAATTTCTCGAGAGAATAATTTAAGTCAAAACCGTTAATTTTCATATTGCATCTCCACGGATTTAAATCGATAGAAGGAAAGATCTGAGTTGCTGACAGAGCTTTTTATCTTGGCTGTATCACGCAATCTTGTTATCAAAATTTCCGGATTTTCAGGTCGTTCGGAATCAAGCATTATGCCGGCATTTTTACCGTAAGAAACATAAATACCGTCATCAGGTTCAAGGTAATTTACAAGAACCGAACCGCTTTCGCCGTGAATCGGCTCCATCTCGGTAAGCAGATATATTCGATGATACCTTCCGGCCATTCCTCGACTTGAATTAACTACGTCTCCTGCCATCTTTGCCAAGGTGGTAATGATACCATCGCTTTGATTGAGCTTAAGCTCTTCAAATACCAAATCATAATCTTTGTTAAATACTTTAACATAGACCGTGCCTCTATCAAATAAACGATAGTTCTCGTCAGTTTTTTGCGGAATTTCCACATTTTTATCCTGCATTGACAGCTCAATATTCCGAGCATAATAATACATTAACTCTTGTCGATTTTTTAGCACGTATTTACTTAAGTTTTCTTTCTGGCGATTAAGAAAATCATTATTTACGGCAGTATCAAAAGCATAAGCAAATTCTCCGCCGGTTTCTATGGCTGCCGCAATGTATTCGTCAACAATATCAAAAACATTCATCTGATAGTTATTCTTCTGAGCAAAGAATATGGCCTCATTGGCTAAACGCTCGCTTTTTTGTGAATTAAGTCCGCGGTCGAGATTTGCCAGAAATACCACGAATGTTCTGATTTCCTGTAAATATTTATCCACGACTTCTTGTTCAACACCTTTCTTATCTTTTTTGCTGATTAAAATTCTGGTAATTCTGGCATAAGGAAAAACACGCTTGATTATTCTGACATGATCTCGGGCATTTTTTGCTGAATTATATATCAGTACAATGTTTCTGAACCTTTCTTTGTTAGAAATTTCATCATATAATTTTTCAATGACAGGGGTGTTTATAGAATTTACGGTTTTCGGAATAATCGCCATTTTTACGTCTTCAAAAGCAATGTTTTTTTTATGTTCTCCCTTTATCATATCCGGATTGAAGCCCGTTTTCATATTTTCATCCTGATAAAAGAGTGCCGCAATTACCGGAGTAATTGGGTCGTTATAATAGTCATGAACACCTTCATCGGTGGTTTTTTCATAATTTGATAGTGTGTCATCTTGTAATTTTATGGCGTTTATCCAAAATATAGCCGCAACCATGGCAAAAAATATGATTACTTTGTATATTTTATCCAATATTTCTTTGGTCTTCTTTTGCATGAGATGTGTTCCTGGTTATATTGATATTCCCATCTTTTTCATATTGGTTAAAGCTAAGTTTATGGTACCGTTTTCAAGTTCCTCAACAATAGGTTCATCAAGTTGTGCTACAATATCTTTCTTTTCGGTATTTATTTTGTAATATTGTTCCCCATCTTCATATTCGGTCCAATAGCGGATATCACCGTTATGATAAAAATTAGCCTGCATATTGGCATCGACTTTATCAAGAGCAGATATCAGTTTTGATTCAGGCGTTATCTTAACCTCATATTCGTTATACAAATCCGAAATCTTACTTTTCATCGGTTCATCTAACAATGCACTGTAACGCTCCATCGCTGCTTTTTCCAAAGCATCTTTTTGCTTTTTTATCTCAGGATGAGCGCGCTGTTGAGCTTTGGGATAATCACCGGTTTCAGCTTCGGCAATATCGTGAACGAGTGCCAGTTCAAAAAGACGGGCATAGTTATATTTGTGCTTCAAATACGGGTAAATCAACATTACCATGAAAGCCAGTTTGAAAGTGTGGGACGAATCTGTTTCGGCTGTTCCGTCAGACAGCAAAGTTGCTCGCTTGACAAGACAGACCTTGTCCAGAATTCGCATAAAATCAAAGATCTTTTCAATCTTATTTTGCATTTTTACCGATTACTTTCTTTCCACCTAAATATGGTTGTAATTTTGCCGGAATCTTAATGGTTCCGTCAGCCTGCTGATGATTTTCCATAAATGGTACAAGCGCACGCGGTGTTGCAATCCCTGTGTTGTTCAAAGTGTGGCAGAACTTCATCTTGCCGCTGGCATTTTCACGATAGCGCAAATTAGTGCGGCGAGCCTGCCACTCGGTTATGTTTGAGCAAGAGTGAGTTTCGCGATAACAATTTTGCGACGGAACCCACGCTTCCAAATCATACTGACGATATTTCGGGGCTCCCATGTCGCCGGTGCAAACTTCCAAAACCTGATACGGCAATTCTAAATCCTGCAAAACTTCTTCGGAAATCTGCAGTAACTTTTTGTGCCATTTATCACTTTCAGCCAAATCATTTTTACAAATGACAAATTGCTCGGTCTTAAAGAACTGATGCACGCGAACCAGTCCTCTGGTATCTTTTCCGGCGGCTCCGGCTTCACGACGGAAACAAGGCGAAAATCCGGCATAAAGAATCGGTAAATCCGCCTCGGTCAAAACCTCATCGGCACGAAGTGAGTTCAAAATCAGTTCTGCCGTGCCGGAAAGGTAAACATCATCAGCCGGCATATAATAGATTTCATCACGGGCAAATGGCAGATATCCCTGATTGAATAGCGGTTTTTCTTTCGAAATTGCCGGAACTGTAATCAGTGTAAAGCCGTTGGCACGAAGCTTATCCATAACCATCATGTGAATGGCAAGTTCTAATTGAGCCAAATCGTTTTTAATGGCATAAGTGCGCGTGCCGGACACTTTGGCAATGCGCTCGTTTTCGCTCCAGTCATTAAGTTCCATCAACTCAATATGGTCAAGCGGCTTGAAGTTAAAGTGCGGAATTTCTCCAACCTTACGGCGTACCACATTGGCGCTGTCATCCGGTCCGTCTGGGCTTTCTTCCGAAGGATAATTGGGCATTCTGAGCATCATATCATTATATTTTGCTTCAATCTCGTTTAATTTTTCCTGCTCGGTTTTGAATTGCTCGCCAAGCTCTTTGCTTCTGGCAATTATTGCCGGACGATCTTCCGGTGAAGCTGTTTTTATCGAATTGCTGAGTTTGTTCTTTTCTTCCGCTAAAACTTGTGAGGAAGTTTTATATTTGTTCATCTCGT
Organism: uncultured Rhodospirillaceae bacterium; assembly: GCA_900318605.1. Classification (GTDB taxonomy): domain Bacteria; phylum Pseudomonadota; class Alphaproteobacteria; order RF32; family CAG-239; genus RUG410. The sequence goes on from ONLJ01000081.1 coordinate 6,049, forward strand.
AATAAGTATTAAGTAACTCATCAACTTTTTCAGCCGGGAAACCTTTTCTGCCCAAGCTTTTTTTAACCCAATCGGTATTTTCGGCAATAAACTTAATGTCCAACATTTTTATTAGTATCCTCTGTTAATCATTACAAAATTTTCCAAATTATAAAATATTTTTATAAGATTACAATATAAATTTGTGTCTTATGTACCCTTAAAATCAAAAAAAAACAGCTATCACGGAATTTTTCAAGACCGTGCATTAAATAAATCAGAAAAGATGATTTTTTTAATCTCCGCCGATTACTTCACGGCGACCGACTCTGTCCGGCGGAGTTACGATTCCTTCGTCTTCCATGCGTTCAATCAAAACAGCGGCACGGTTATAACCTAAGCGCAATTTGCGCTGAATGTAGCTCGTGGATGCCTTTTTATCGGCACGGACAATCGCAACCGCTTGATTATATAAATCGTCATCATCGTTGCCGCCGCCGAAAGCACCTTTATCAAATGCAGGTGTGTCTTTGGTATTAAGTTCGCCTTCGGTAACTTCGGAAACATAATGAGGTTCACCTTGTGATTTAATGTATTCGACAATCTTTTCAACTTCGGCATCGGTAACAAAGCAACCGTGTACACGTACCGGACGTAATCCCGACGGCATGTA
>ONLJ01000083.1 GCA_900318605.1 uncultured Rhodospirillaceae bacterium
CAATCCGACGATTACTTCCCATTTTCCTTTTGCTGTTTCAATAATATATTCTGACATTTTTACTTCCTCTCAAATCCGGCATCTTTTTCTATTTTTTGCGCAACTTTAAACAAGGTTTGCTCATCAAAAGGTTTGCCGATAAGCTGCATTCCATAAGGTAACCCATCTTTCGAAAGCCCTATCGGCAAGCTTATTGCCGGCAATCCGGCTAAATTTACCGAAACCGTAAACACATCATTTAAATACATATTTATCGGATTTTCAAGCATGCTTTCATCTCCAATCGGAAAAGCCGTAATCGGTGAAGTAGGAGTTAAAATAACATCACATTCCTTAAAAGCTTCAAGAAAATCGTTTTGAATCAATCGGCGCATCTTTTGGGCTTTTAAGTAATAAGCGTCATAATATCCGGCCGATAAAACATAAGTTCCAATCATGATTCTGCGTTTTACCTCAGATCCGAAACCTTCGGTCCGGGTATTGATATAAAGCTCATCTAAAGAATTGCCGTTTTTGCGTTCTCCATAGCGAATTCCGTCATAACGCGCCAAGTTCGACGAAGCTTCGGCCGGCGCTAAAATATAATATGTTGCCAAAGCATATTTGGTATGCGGCAGGCTGACTTCCTTAATAACGGCACCGCGCGCTTTTAACATTTCCGCCGCCTTATCCCAATAAGCCACAATCTCCGGATTCATGCCGTCCAAACGATATTCTTTCGGCAATCCGACCACCAAACCATTGATATCTTGCGCCAAAAAGCTTTGATAATCCGGAACTTTTATATCAACCGAAGTGGAATCTTTTTCATCAAATCCGGCCATATGTTTTAACAATACAGCGCAATCTTCAACCGTTTGAGCAATCGGTCCGGCCTGATCCAAAGATGATGCAAAGGCGATTATGCCATAACGCGAACAACGTCCGTAAGTCGGCTTAATCCCCGTACAGCCGCAAAAGGCCGCCGGCTCGCGAATTGAACCGCCGGTATCGGTACCGGTTGCGGCAACGCACAAATGTGCGGCAACCGCTGCGGCCGAACCTCCGGAAGAACCGCCCGGAACCAAGTCTTTATCTTTGCTCCACGGATTTATTACCGGTCCGAAATAACTGGTTTCATTTGAACCGCCCATCGCAAACTCATCTAAATTGAGTTTTCCCAAAAATACCGCACCGTTATCTAAAAGCTGTTGAGTAACCGTTGATTCATATTGCGGAATAAAGTTATCAATAATGTGAGAACAAGCCGTGGTGCGTATGCCTTTTGTACAGAACATATCTTTAATACCTAAGGCAATACCCTCAAGAGGTCGATTTGTACTATTCTTGTAATGCTCATCAGAAGTTTTTGCCTGTTCCAATGCCACATCTGCACACTCTGTGACATAGGCATTATAACGCTTACCGGCTTTCATATTTTCAAGATAGGCTTTTGTTAGTTCAAGAGAAGAAAAATCCTTTTTTTTCAAACCGTTAAGAGTATCAACCAGTGTTAATTTTGTTATATCTTTCATTTTTACTGCTCCACAACCTTAGGTACCGAAAAATAATCAAATTCTGCCGACGGAGCATTTTTTAAGACTGCTTCGCATTGATTTCCGGCGGTAACTTCATCTTCACGAAGGCGTAAAATTTGCTCATTTACACTAATAAGCGGCTCAATATCATCGGTATTAACCTCATTGAGTTCTTCCACCCAATTCAAAATTTTATTAAATTCGTCTTTGGTGCTTTCCAACTTATTTTCTTCAACTTTCAAACGTGCCAAAAACGCAATTCTTTTAACGGTATTTTCATCGATAGCCATTATTTTTTCCTTTTTCCTTACATTTTTATTTCAAACGGTAACAAAACAGTATCATATTGCCAGCGTTTGAAAAGCCTTAAATACGGAATATCAACATTTTGATAGAATATTTTATGAGTCTCAATTTTTTTGCCGGACTTGAACAAATCATTCAACTTCTCGCTAAAATCTTTCTCTTGAGGAAATTCCATAATTTTAAATTTTTCTCCCGGTTTAATATTACCCAGATTGCGCGCTTCAACAATCGCCTCACCATAACCGCCGAGTTTATCTATTAAACCTAGGTCCAAAGCCCGTCTTCCGAGCCAGATACGACCACGGGCAATCTCATTTATATTCTTTTTTAACTTGCGATTTTGCTCGACTTTTGTGGTAAAATCTTTATAAATTTCATCAAGGGATGTTTCAAAAATAGCTTTCTCTTTATCATTAAACTTATGATTGAAGCTCAACATATCGGCATTATCATTGGTTTTGATTGTTTCAACATCAATATCAAGCTTTTTGAATAAATCGCCGATGACAAATTTTCCGCCGAAAACACCGATGGAGCCGGTTATTGTTAATGGTTCAGCAACAATAACATCACCGGCAAGCGATATAAAATATCCACCTG
>ONLJ01000027.1 GCA_900318605.1 uncultured Rhodospirillaceae bacterium
AATATCTGGGATGATTTTAAAAAATTGAATTTAACTGTTAATAAAGTACCGGCTACTTATATTCAGAAGAAAGAAGGTTTTGAGCGCCTCCTCAATTTTGCTGAAAATAATAAAAAGCAAAATTTTAATTACCAAACATTTGAAAAAATTACAGACTTACGCATATCTGAAAAAGAAGCTCGTCGATTATCGGAAATTCACATAAAAAACGATTTAGCATTTTTACGCAAAGAATTTTCGGATTTCGATGATTTTCCGATAGAATTAAAAGAAATTTTATTGGATATTCAATATAATACTGGTAATTTTAATCAGAAAAATTGGCCAAATTTATATCAAGCGATTAAAACTCACGATGTAAAAGGTATTATAAAAAACGTGCATCGTCGCGATATTCAAAAAGAGCGTAATGATTGGGCGGAAAAACAGGCTCAGTTAATCAGATTTTGATATTTACCAGAAAGTATTACGCAGTATAGTTTCTTTATAAGATAGCTATACTGCGTATATTATTTTGCGGCACTAACTGCTAGTGTGGTTTTACGATATAAGCTTCTTCAATGCTAATTAAATCCGCATAATCAAATTCTTCTTTATTCTTGTATATGCCAAACTCATATGGTTTCATATCCATTGGACCGACATAGTTTACAAAAAATACATATTCATAATTACCGGATTTAAAATGATATTCTGTGTTGCCTGATGAACCAGCGTATTCAACTTTTCCATCTGAAATTAATATTTCCGGCGTATCAGACATTTTTCCATTTTTACTCCATAGCGCCAGGCGATATTGACTATTGTAATATTTATCTGTATTGATTTTATCTATGCGACCTAATTTTGTATCAGTTTTGAAGATACCAATATTCTCATCATATTTTCGCAAAGGTTCGTAAATTGTCTTTTCGTCATTTTCATGCCATTTTGTAGCATATTCTTTTGCTTTATCAGTGTAATAATTGGTAGCTTTTAGTTTCCCGTCTTCGCTGATCCATAACATACCTCTATATAGCATAATGCCACGCCAACCAACTTCATCCCAATCTTCAATTTTTGAATCTTTTATAGCTTGTTTTAATTCATCATCGAATATCATTTCATAATTATTGATAAAATCTTCTTTATTTTCAATATCCGGTAAAGGATTTTTTCTTACATACGGATATTCAATATATTCTGCAATTATTTTCGGATCATCGGTTTTTACGGCATCTTTAAACTTTTGCACGATTTGAGTTATTTTATTATCTTCGAAATTATTATGCGCATAGGAAGCATTAAAAAACAATGAACAAATAATCAGCAATAAAAACCTTTTCATATTCAATCTCCATCTGTCAGATTATACAATAATCGTTAAAATATCTTAAAATAGTGAAGCGAACTGTCGGTGTTTTGCCGATAGTTATACGCCGAAAAAACATAAAGGGATAATGATTTTCGATTTGAGTGGATTATTAAAAGAATAAAAAAATGCTTGTCATATCAACCATGTTGTATTATAAATAGAATGCCTAAGATTTTTTATGATTTAAGGAGAAAAGTAATGCTGCCGTTTTCGATTTTATCTATGGGTGGCGGTGCACTCGGTATCACAACCTCACTGTTATTGGTCGCCATTATAATGGCATTGTGGGTTCTGGCTTTGATAATCTTACATCCGGTGCATGCCGTAATTTTTGTGATAGCAGCAGGAATAGAGTATTTTATTTATAATTTTTTCTTCCTTGATATTTGGCAGTATATCCTGATTTTCTTTGCGATATATTTAGTGCTTTTCGGAATTTACCGATTTGCAATCAGGCGTTTGCTTCCGCTTCCGAAAAATAAGATTGATTATTTGATAAAGCTTTCCGAACTTTATGATTTGGAAAAAATCGATGAGGAAGAATTTAAGGCAGCCAAAAAGGTTTTGCTTAAGCTTTAATATTCCGATATTCCGCGTTCAATCCATAATGAATTCATAAATTCCTGTTGGCGGTCGTTGATGGCGCTGCAGGAAATTATTTCTCCGGTTTCGGATTGTAAACAGCGAACTCCGATGTTGGCGCTTTGATAGGTGGCATATTTACCATAAACATCAAGGACAGCCGGCAACATTTCTTCTACATCACGGATACCGTTAGCACAAAACGATGAAGAATAAGCAATGCGTGATGTGCCTTTTGGTCCCATTTTTAAAGTAAAACAGGTCTTATCATAATCGACAGACATATTGGCATTTCCGGAAAAACTTAAACTTTCATCATCTTCGGTATCGCTGAAAAGAACGGAAGTATTCTCTTTATTTTCAAAAGCTGCCGGATTGAATTTATCATTTGATTGCTTATAAAATGTTTCAATATCAAAAATTGCGATGTAATCGGCTATTTCTACCGATGTTGCCGGTTTAAGTCCCATCTCTCCGAATTTATTGCTTAAAACACGACGGATTTGTCCGGCATACGATGTACGCATATTACTGCGATAATATACGCTTTGTCCGTGAGCGCCGCTCATATAGTTGGTTATGTCCAAATGATAAGGATCTTGTGCGCATGCTCCGAGCAGTAAAACTGCACTTGATATTATTGAAAATTTTTTCATTGCAATCTCCGCTATTATAATACTCCGCACTAAAATAGCACAATAATTTTAAATTTCTATTGATAATTTTTAAAAACATTGTAATTTTAGCTCAAGTTGAAATATGGATATGACTGAAATGACCGATAATATAAATATTTTCGCCTTAACGGATTGCCATCAGGAAGCCCGTAAGCTTTGTGCATTATTCAGCCTTATCGCCGAAAATGCACCAAACAGGGGTAAAAATACGCTCATCTGTGATTGCGGAGATTTATTTAAAGGAATCTATAAACGGCAGATTTGTGTTGATAGTTATCTTAAGCTTCGGCAAGTGTTGCCTGAAGCCAAAATTGTGTTTGCAATCGGAAATAATGATTTCGGATTTAATGCCGATGATTTTAGATACTTAAAAGAAACGGCATCGGTTTTTAATAAAGCAAATATTCATGTTTTATGTGCCAATCTGTTTGAAAACGGTGGGGTAAAACGCCCCAAGTGGGTTGATCCCTATATTCTTCTTGATATAGGAGGCAAAAAAATTATGGTTACGGCTTTTTGCATAAATTATGTAAAATTGCAAAAATACGGGTTGGAAATGGCCGATCCAAAAGAGACGTTCCTGAATTTAAGCGATACAATCAAACATATATCACCTGATATGTTTATCGTTTTAAATCATGATTTGCGTGAGGCAAGTATAAAGCTGGTTCAAGCAGCTGAAAGTTCAGGAGTGAAAATCGATTTGATTATCGGCGGACATGAACATTCTTTGGTTCCTGCGATTGAGGATAAGTTGATTTATTATCCTCAAGCCTTTGGCAGAAGCATGCTCGAATTTTTATGCCGATTTGTTAACGGAAAGCCTAAAGTTGAGTTTATAAAGGAATTTTATTCAAAAGGTGTTTTGCCGAGCGATATTTATCTTTCGGAATTGGAGATTTATGAACAAGAATCCGGACTTAATATTCCGATTGCAAAAAGTACCGTAAATCTGGAAAAAAAGTATTCGGATCCGTGTTCGCTCGGAACGTTTATTGCTGACTGTATGATGAAGGCGGCAAAAACGGATATTGCCGTAATCTCAACCGGATATACCAGTCATTCGCTGCGTTTCGAAAAGGGTAAAATGCTTACTAATTATAATTTGGAGCGGGCTATTTCCGCTACCGTAACAATGCAAACCATGATTTTACATTCTCAAGATATTCGAGACGTTTTCAATAATGCCATACGCAATCGCTATATCCAAAAATCAGGTAATACTCGCTTTTTGCAGTGCTCACAAAATCTGACGATTGTATGTACCAAAAATTCTCAGAATTGGGGAACAGTCGTGCAAATTTATATCAACGGTAATCCGTTGCTTGATGATAACGGCGAACCGCTTGATAAAGATGAGATATACACCTGTGCAATCGATCCTTATATTGCTTCCGGAGAACTGGGATTTGATGTTTTAAAAAAACTGCCGAAGGAAACATTTATGCGCGGTAATAAATTGATTCAAATTAAAGATTTATTTGTTAAAGCAATTAAAGATGCTCCGGATAAGTATCCCGAAGGATATGAATATCCGCACTTCAAATTGATTGATAAATCATTATCTTAAAAAGATGCAGCAATAATTTTTTCAATATATTCATGGGGAATATTAAGTTGGCCGCGACCGGTTCCAAGTTTTATGCCATAATGCGCACTCCAACCGTGAAAATCTGACCCGCCGCTCTTTAATAGCCCGAGATTTTCGGCAACAGAATTATAATACTTTATATCGTCGTTATTCATATCGGAATGTTGAACTTCTATTCCTTGTAAGCCCAATTTTTTCAGTCGTGATATTTCATTAAATAAATCCTGTTTACTCAGTTTAATCAGACAAGGGTGCGCCAAAATCGCAACTGCACCTGTTTGACGAATAAAATCTATCGTATCCTTAGCATCCGGAGCCTTGATTTTGACATAAGCCACTCCATCTTTTCCCAACAGTGTTTTATAAGCAGATTCCTTATCATCCAATTGTCCGGTTTGAGCCAAGAAATTAACAATATGCGGTTTTACGAAGGTTGTTCTCTTTTGCCCAGTTTCATCATAAGCGATATCTTCAAACGTGATATGATATCCTGCCTTTTGTAATTTTTCAATACGAGTGAGGCAAGCCTCCTTGCGGTATTGCTGTAACATTTTTTGACGTTCGATATAAGGCTCAAGACGAGTTATATTCATAGCGATTATTTCAATATCAACCGGATGATCTACATTAAACTCGCAGCCGTTAATCGCTAATAATTCCGGATATTTTTTTGCAGCCTTTTGAAGTTTTTCACAGCCACTTACGGAATCGTGATCGGTAAGCGCTATGGCGGTCAAGCCGATGTTATGAGCTTGTTCAATCAATTCTTCCGGAGTATCGGAACCGTCAGAAAATGTTGAATGAGTGTGTAAATCTATCATTTTTACTCCTTTTGGTTTGCAACTGTAATGCGAGTATATTTGAGATTTATTTATTTTCCGTTTAATTATTTAAACAAAGAAAGCATGCAAAAAAAGTCCTTGCTGTATTCAGGAAGCAAGGACTTTAGTACATTTAATAAAAAATATTAAAGTGATCCGTCGGCATAAAGAGCAGCCATATCGCACAGGCGAATAGCTTTAATTTTATCGCCATTTCCGGCAGCACCAAAGGCAATATAGCGCTCTTCACAAACTTTTTGCATTTCTTCAATCGCCGGTTTCAAGTATTTACGCGGATCAAATTCTCCAGGTTTATTGGCGAATACGCGACGAATTGCACCGGTAATTGCCATCCGTGAATCGGTATCAACGTTTACTTTACGTACACCGGACTTAATTCCGCGCACGATTTCTTCCATCGGAACACCGTAGGTTTGCGGAATTTGTCCGCCGTAAGCATTGATTAAATCCTGCAACTCTTGCGGAACCGAAGAAGAGCCGTGCATAACAAGGTGAGTATTCGGCAATTTTGCGTGAATTTTTTCGATAACGTCAATCGCTAAAATTTCGCCATCAGGTTTGCGCGTAAATTTATAAGCACCATGCGAAGTTCCGACAGCCACAGCCAAAGCATCCAAGTGTGTTAAAGCCACAAACTCTGCAGCCTCATCAGGGTCGGTTACCAAACGTTTTCTATCTAATTTTCCTTCGGCACCGATTCCGTCTTCCTTATCAGCTTTACCGGTTTCAAGCGAGCCGATAACGCCTAATTCGCCTTCAACCGAAGCGCCGACAGCATGAGCTCTGGCCACAACTTCCTGAGTTACTTTTACGTTATACTCAAACGAGGCCGGAGTTTTACCGTCAGACTCGAGCGAGCCGTCCATCATTACCGAAGTCCAGCCGTTAACAATCGCTGACTGGCAAATATTAACCGAGGTTCCGTGATCCTGGTGCAAACAAATCGGTAATTCCGGAAACATTTCAACACCGGCTCTGACCATATTTCTGATCATAGCATCGCCGGCATATTTCCTGGCACCTGTGGAGGTTTGAATAATTACCGGAGCATTAACCTTGCGAGCGGCTTGCAAAACCGCCAAAATTTGCTCCATATTATTGATATTGAAAGCCGGAACACCATAATTGTGTTCAGCGGCATTGTCAAGAATTTGACGCATAGAAACTAAAGCCATTTTTATCTCCCTAAAAAATATTCGGTTTGGCTCAAATATAGGCAATTTCAATTTTAAAGCAAGTGTTTTATTTTGATATGTGCGTTTTTATTACTTGAAATGTAATGTACGGAATTTTATTTATTGATTTGGCGCCAGTTTCGGACATTCTTATTGTGTTCATCAAGTGATTTTGCAAAGTTATGACCGCCGCTGCCCGATGCTACAAAATACAAATAATCAGTATCAGCGGGATGTGCCGCCGCATAAATCGCATCACGTCCTGCCGAGCAGATGGGAGAAGGCGGCAATCCGTTATATTTATAGGTGTTATAAGGGCTGTCGATATCCAAATCTTTACGGTAAAGCGGACGACCGAGTTCGGTTTTGCCTTGAGTTACGGCATAAATAACCGTCGGATCGGTTTGAAGTTTCATCCCGATTTTCAGGCGATTTACGAATACCGATGCTATATCATCACGTTCGGATTCAACACCGGTTTCTTTCTCGATTATGGATGCTAAAATCAACAGTTCTTTTGGAGTGGATAGCGGTAAATTTTCGGCTCTGTTATTCCATATTTCGGCTAAGGTGCTTTTTAAGGCTTCTTTGCCTTGCTTGACGATATTTGCTCTTGATTCGCCTTTCATAAAAGTGTATGTTTCCGGCAAGATTTCGCCTTCATCAAAATCAGGTGTTTCGCCTTGCAAAAATTCATTTGTATCAATGATTTCTTTAATTTGCGCGGCTGTTAAACCTTCGGGAATCGTAACTTTACGCCAATAAAATTTTCCGCTTTGCAAAACTTCCGCAACATTGGCAAAATTGACATCGTGGTCAATCATATATTCGCCGGCCTTAATATTGGGATAAATTTTCATTAGTTTTGCATACCACAGAAAATAGCGTGCGTTGCTTATTAAACCTTTATAAGCCAGAGTTTCGGAGATTTTTTTCAGTGAATCTCCCTTATTTATCTGAAATATAATTTCTCCGTTTATTTTTTGCGGTTCGGATATAATTTTATCTGCTTTGAAACACAAAAAAACTGCCGTTAAAATCAGAATAACAAATATTAACAGCAGTTTTTTCATTTTATATTTTCCTTTAGTCTTCAAATTTTTTGAAAATCAGCGAGGAGTTTGTGCCACCGAAACCGAACGAGTTTGACATTGCTGCCTTTATCGGTTTTTTCTTCGGTTTTAACGGAACTAAATCTAAATCCTTAACTTCGTCATCCGGATCTTCCAAATTCAAAGTCGGCGGGCAGGTTTGCTCAACAATCGCTTTTATGGTATAAACCGCCTCAATCGCACCGGCAGCACCCAAAAGATGTCCGGTAGCAGATTTTGTTGATGACATTGACATTGAACCTAAGTTCTCACCGAACAAACGGCGTACGGCTTGCGCTTCGCCGATATCTCCGAGCGGTGTCGATGTTCCGTGAGCATTGACATAGTTGATATCTTTGATTTCAACACCGTGTTCTTTGGCATGTTCAACTGCCATCTTCATTGCACGATAAGCTCCGTCGCCGTCAGGGCATGGGGCGGTAATATGATGAGCATCGCCGCTCATTCCATAACCGACGAGTTCGGCATAAATGTGGGCGCCTCTCTTTTTGGCATGTTCCAATTCTTCCAAAACAAGCGCGGCAGCACCTTCTCCCATAACAAATCCGCTACGTTTTTTATCCCATGGTCGAGAGGCTTTTTCGGGAGCATCGTTAAATTCGGCAGTGATTGCATGCATTCGGGCAAATCCGGCCAAACCTAAAACATTGACAGCCGATTCGGCGCCGCCGGCAACCATAACATCGGCATCGCCCATGGCAATAATTCTGGCAGCATCGCCGATAGCGTGAGTTCCGGTTGAACATGCGGTTACACAAGAATGATTCGGACCACGCAAACCATGGTCAATCGAAACTGTTCCGGAAATCAAATTTATCAAACATGACGGAATAAAAAACGGCGAAATACGCTTAATTCCGACTTCATTGAACGAAATTGCATTATCATATATGTTATTAAGTCCGCCGATTCCCGAACCTATCATTACACCGGCACGACATTGCTCTTCATCGCTTAAGTCTTTTGGTTCATAAGCGGCATCTTTTAAAGCATCATTAGCCGCAGCAACACCATAAAGGATGAATTTATCTGCTTTCTTTTGGTCTTTAGGGGCCATAACTGTATCGGGATTAAATTCGTGTTTGCCTTCTCCGAATGGTACCTGTCCGGCAATTTGTACCGGAATATCTTTCAAATCAATATTTTCGATTCTTTTTATTCCCGACTTGCTTTCCATCAGGCATTGCCAGTTATATTTAACTCCGCGCCCAAAAGGCGAGACGATTCCCATGCCTGTAACAACAACTCTTCTCATATATCAAACCTTCCAATCTTTAAGATAAAAAAACTCGCCGGAAATACCTGAAGCGAGCTTTTTATTATTCAGCCAAAAATGGCTTAGGCATTCTTAGACAGATAGTCGATAGCATCTTTAACCGTAAGAATTTTTTCAGCGGCTTTGTCCGGAATTTCGCAACCGAATTCTTCTTCAAAAGCCATAACTAACTCAACTGTATCCAAGCTGTCGGCACCTAAATCGTCAATGAAACTTGCCGTTTCAACAACTTTTGATTCATCTACACCCAAGTGCTTGGCAACAATCTTCTTAACGCGTTCTGCGGTATCAGTAGTCATTATAAAACCTCAAATAAAATTAAAACAAATTCTTCAGACATTACATCTGTGTCATCTTGAGTATCACAAATTTTGCTAATTTGACAAGCATTATTTTTAAATCTTGGTAAATAATTTGTATATATCTCGATAAAATAGTGATAATTCAACAAGTTATTAAATAATTTAAAGTGCATAAAATCGTTAACTTTTTGCTTTTCCGAGAATATATGACTGGAAAGTTATGAACTTTTAATATAATCTGCACTTGCTTTTTTTGAAGTATGATATATTATCGGAAAAGTTGAAATGAAGGGCAGAAAATGACGAATTTACCTAACATAGCCGATGAAAGCGGCGATAAGTATAAGTACGGTTTCGTAACGGATATTGCTTCCGAAACCGTGCCGCTGGGCTTAAATGAAGATATAATTCGCTTAATTTCCGCTAAAAAAAATGAACCGGATTGGCTATTAGAACGCCGGTTAAAAGCTTATCGCCATTGGCTGACGATGAGCGAACCGACTTGGGCAAAGCTCACTTATGATAAGATAGATTATCAAAGCTTGCAATATTACAGCGCGCCGGTGCAAAAGGCTAAGCCGAAAAGCCTTGATGAAGTTGATCCTAAGCTTTTGGATACATATAATAAACTAGGGATTCCCCTAAAAGAACAGGAAGTTTTGGCAGGCGTGGCGGTTGATGCAGTGTTTGACAGCGTTTCGGTTGCCACTACATATCGGGCAAAATTGGCAGAACAAGGTGTGATTTTTTGCTCGATTTCCGAGGCTGTGCAAAATCATCCGGATTTGGTACAAAAATATTTGGGTTCGGTTGTGCCATATACCGACAATTTCTTTGCTTGCCTTAATTCAGCAGTGTTTACGGATGGTTCGTTTGTTTATATCCCGAAAGGAGTCAGATGTCCGCTGGAACTTTCCACTTATTTTCGTATAAACGCCAAGAATACCGGGCAATTTGAACGTACGTTGATTGTGGCGGAAGACGATTCGTATGTTTCATATTTAGAGGGTTGTACGGCGCCTCAGCGCGATGAAAATCAGCTTCATGCCGCAATTGTGGAAATTGTGGTAATGAATAACGCCGAAGTTAAATATTCTACTGTGCAAAATTGGTATCCGGGCGACAAAGACGGTAAAGGCGGAGTCTATAATTTTGTAACTAAACGCGCGCTGTGCAAGGGTATAAATTCTAAAGTTTCATGGACACAGGTGGAAACAGGTTCGGCAGTAACATGGAAATATCCATCGTGCGTTTTGGCTGGAGATAATGCAAGCGGCGAATTTTATTCGGTGGCGCTGACCAATAATCATCAACAGGCTGATACCGGTACAAAAATGATACACTTAGGCAAAAATACCAAGTCGAAAATTATTTCCAAAGGCATTTCTGCCGGATTTTCAAATCAGACCTATCGCGGACTTGTGAAAGTGGCTAAAAATGCCGATAATGCCCGCAATTATTCGCAGTGCGACAGTTTACTTATCGGTTCGACTTGCGGTTCGCATACCGTTCCGTATGTTGAAAATGCCAATAAAAGTGCGATGTTGGAACATGAGGCAACCACATCAAAAATCAGCGAGGAACAGCTGTTCTATTGTTTGCAACGCGGGTTGAATGAAGAAGAAGCAATCGGCTTGATTGTCAATGGGTTTTGTAAAGATGTTATGCAACATTTGCCGATGGAATTTGCTATTGAGGCAACAAAGTTAATCAATATAAGCTTGGAGGGAAGCGTAGGATGACAGAAAACGAATTATACAAGCGTGCGTTGAAAGACTGGGGTAAAGAACCGCAGATGATGCAAGTTATTGAAGAGATGGCGGAATTAACTAAGGAAATTTTGAAAAATATCAATCGCAAAAAAGATAATATTGCCGAACTAATTGAAGAAACTGCTGATGTTGAAATTATGCTCGGACAGTTAAAATGTTGTTATGGTATTGAGAAAAATGTTGCCGATTATAAGGTTGCAAAAATGCAAAAAATCGCCAAACGCTTAGATGATTGGGAGAAAGAAAAATTATGAGTGCATTGCTGGAAATTAAAAATCTCTCTGCCGGAGTGGCGCAAAAAGAAATTATCAAAAATCTTTCACTTACCGTAAATGCGGGTGAAGTTCATGCGATTATGGGGCCAAACGGTGCCGGAAAATCGACGCTTTCGCATATTTTAACCGGTAAGCCGAATTATGAAGTAAACGGCGGAAGTGTGAAATTTAACGGTAAAAATTTGTTTGGGCTTAAACCGGAAGAACGGGCGGGAGAAGGATTATTTCTTTGTATGCAACATCCGGTCGAAATTCCGGGTGTGGCGACCAATAATTTTTTGAAACACGCTGTTAATGCTGTGCGTAAATATCGCGGCGAAAATGAGTTGGATTCGGCAGAATTTTTGAAATTACTTAAAGAAAAGGCGAAGGCCTTAAATATTTCTGCCGATATGCTTAAACGAGAGTTAAATGTAGGTTTTTCCGGCGGTGAAAAGAAGCGTCTTGAAACCTTGCAGATGAGCCTTTTAGATCCGAAACTGGCGATTCTTGATGAGGCGGATTCCGGACTTGATGTTGATGCCTTGAAAACGGTTGCCGAGGGGGTTAACCTGTTGCATAATCAACATAATTCCCTCCTTATCATTACGCACCATTTAAATTTATTAAACCTCGTGCGGCCTGATTTTGTGCATATTTATATTGACGGACAAATCGTTAAAACCGGCGGTTTTGAGTTGGCTCAAAAAGTGGAAAATAACGGTTACGGCGAATTTTTGAAAGTGTAGAAATGGGATTTTTCGGCAGAAATATCAAACTTTGGGGCGAAAATATTCCATGGCTTTCAGGCTTCAGGGAGAAAAACCTGCGCACTTTTGAAAAGCAGGGGTTGCCGACCGCCAAAACTGAGGCTTGGAAATATTCATATCTTAAAAACGATATTCTCGATAATTTTGAAATTGACACTACACCGCACGAGTGCGATAGTGATTGCCATTGCCATAATCATGAAAAATCAGATAGTTATGAAATAAATTTCTGCGACGGAAAACTAACTTCGGAACATTTTGATTTTGCCGAAAATATAACGATTAAGCCGTTGGTTGAAGCTCTTTATGATGGCGATGTAAAGCCTTATTTATCTAAAAATTTTGAAACGGAAAATTTTCCGTTTGCCGCGCTGAATAATGCCTTTTTAGAGCAGGGGGTGTTCATCTGTATTGAGCGCAACATGGTAATCGATAAACCTCTTATTTTAAATTATCATTCGCACGGAAAACGAAATTTGATTTGCAATATTCACAACATTATTGTACTGGAAAGCGGTGTTCATGCATGTCTTATAGAAGATTACAAAGGCGAGGGTGGCGAATATTTTAATAACATTGTTAATGAGATTTTTATCGGTCGTGAAGCGCAGTTGAAACATTATAAAAAACAAAGCGAGGCAGTCGGCGCACATCATGTTGCCTTGAATGCGGTATCAGTCAAGAAAAATGGCGGATATCAGGAATTTGTGCGCCATAAAGAGTGTGCGTTTGCCCGTACGGAAAATTTTGTTCGGTTGTTAGAAAGCGGTGCTGAGGCAATAGTTGACGGAGTTTATAAATTAAACGAAGGCGGTGTCAGCGATATCACCACAAATATTCGTCATTTAGCCGAATATACAACCTCAAATCAACTGGTTAAAGGTGTGCTTGGTGGAAAGTCGCACGGTGTTTTTCAGGGGCAGATTCATATTGCAAAAGACGCTCAGAAAACATCAGGCAATCAATTACATAGAGCTATTTTGTTAAGCGATAAAGCAACAGTTGATTGTAAGCCGGAACTGGAAATTTTTGCCGATGATGTAAAATGTTCGCATGGGGCAACTAGCGGCGATTTGGATAAAGAGCAGTTGTTTTATATGCAATCGCGCGGCATACCTCTTACGCAAGCAAAAACAATCTTAATAAACGCTTATTTAGATGAGGTTTATGCCCGCATCAGCGATGGAAAAATCCGCGATTGGTTGAAAGCAGATGAGTGATTACAGCATTTTTTGCAGTTGGTCATAATCCGGAAAGTCTTTGAGATTTCCGAGCAAAGCATAAGTCGGTGTTCCGGCAAATAAGCGCCTTGCAACACGCAAAATATCTTCTTTTTCAATACGTTCGATTTCTGCCACGATTTCGTTAACATCGATAAATTTGTTATGAATCAAGAACTGGCGGGCAAGCATTTCGGCGGTTGAAAACGAACTTTCGAGTCCCATCAATAAGCCGGCTTTTATTTGAGTTTTGGCGCGTAACAATTCCTTATCGGAAACGTAGTCATTTGTAATTTTCTTGATTTCATCAACGACAACCGGCAAATATTGCTTTATTTGTTCGGCATCGAGACCGGCATAAATTCCGCTCACACCGGACATGGTACCGGAGTTAACAAAACTGTAAACCGTATATACCAGTCCGCGTTTTTCTCTTATTTCCTGAAACAGGCGCGATGACATACTTCCGCCCAAAATCAGCGACATAACATGGGAGGTACGATAGTCTTTGTCATAGCAATCGATTCCGTTGAACCCCAAAACAACCTGCGCTTGTTCGACATCGCGATTTTCACGATAAAATCCGCCGGTATATAACTGGTTCGGTTTAACAAAATCGGTTTTGGCATTCAGATTGCTCATTCTTTCTTGAACCATATGTACAAAATCTTCATGTTTCAGATTACCGACGGCGGCTATCACGATGTTTTCTCCGGCATAATTATGGCGCATATATTCACGGAGTTGTTCAGCCTCGAAAGAATGAACGGATTCGGTTGTTCCGAGAATACTTCTTCCGATAGGTTGATCGGCAAAAGCTTTTTCCTGAAAATGCTCAAAGACGGCATCGCTCGGATCGTCGAAAGTTTGTTTTATTTCCTGAATAACGACTTCTTTTTCTTTTTTCATTTCTTTTTGAGAGAAGGTTGGCGCCATAACGAAATCAGCCAAAACATCAATTGCCAGTTCCAAATCATTTTTCAACATTTTGGCATAAAATGAGGTAAATTCACGGGAGGTATAGGCATTGGTTGCACCGCCGACATTTTCGATATCTTCGGAGATGGCGACAAAATCACGTTTTGCCGTACCTTTGAAAACCATGTGTTCGATAAAATGGGATATTCCGTTGGTTTCCGGCTTTTCGTAAGCGCTGCCGGTGTTAATCCAAATACCTAAAGCAACCGTTTCGGTTTGGATTCGTTCGGCTGTAACGATTCTCAAATTGTTGGAAAGTGTCGTTAAATTTATATCCATGATTTTTGCCTTTAAAAACTGTTTGACAAGACTATATCGCAAATATAACATATAAAGCAACAGATTTTGATGATTTATGAAAGGAATTTTTGAAATGAGTAAACAATTTCGCTTTGCGGTAGTATTATCGGGATGCGGTCGTGCCGACGGTTCGGAAATTTATGAAACTGTCAGTGCGCTTTATGCCGTGGCGGCTTCAAAAAATATATATCAGTGCTTTGCGCCGAATATCGCTCAGGCTAAAGTTGTGGATTTGTTTAACCGTTCCGAAACTTCGGAAAAACGTAATGTTTTGGTCGAATCGGCACGTCTTGCAAGGGGAAATATTCTTGATTTGGAGAAATTCAAGGCCGAAGATTATGATGCGATAATTTTTCCCGGCGGATTAGGTGCGGTAACAAATTGGTGTGATTATGCTTCAAAAGGTTTGGCTTGTTCGATAAATCCGGAAATTAAAAGAGCAATTACGGAAAGTTATGATAATCATTTGGTTATCGGAGCAATGTGTATTGCGCCGACTTTGCTGGCACTTGTTTTGGGTGATAAGAAAATCAGCTTTACTTTGGGTGCCGACAGCGTAAACACCAAAGAGCTTGAAACTTTGGGAGCGCTCCATAAGGAAAAAGCGGCAACCGGTGTTTGTGTTGATGAAAAGAACCGGATTTGTACCACTCCGGCTTATAT
>ONLJ01000047.1 GCA_900318605.1 uncultured Rhodospirillaceae bacterium
ATCTGAGATTGCCACCGCTACGCTCCTCGCAATGACAGCGGAAAAAAATAAGGTCATTATCGGGCGCTGATAAGCGAGCCGATAATCCCTGCCGAATCGTTTCTATTTATACCAATCTTGAATTGTCGATTGCGGCTTTTACAAACGATACAAAAAGCGGGTGTGGATCAAACGGTTTTGACTTCAACTCCGGATGAAATTGTACACCGATAAACCAGCTGTTTTCCGGTCGTTCCACAATTTCCGGCAAGCCGCCGTCCGGAGATGTCCCGACAATTTCCATACCGGCTTTTTGCAACATATCTTTGTATTTTATATTTACTTCATAGCGATGGCGATGGCGCTCGGAAATCTTTTGAGTCCCATAAATCTCGGCAACTTTAGAATTCGGCGCTAATACACACTCATAAGCACCAAGGCGCATTGTGCCGCCTAAATCGCCGTCTTTATGGCGAATCTGTTTGGCTCCGTCTTTATCCCATTCGGTCATCAAGCCGATTACCGGCTCGCAATTCTCATCAAGTTCGGTGGTGTTGGCATTCTTGATACCGCACAAATTTCGCATAGTTTCAATCACTGCCATCTGCATTCCGAAACATATCCCCAAAAACGGAATATTGTTTTCTCTGGCATACCGAATCGCGTTAATCATTCCTTGAGTACCGCGCAAACCGAAACCGCCCGGAACCAAAATTGCACTGACATCTTTTAAGACATCAGCAGCCTCAACGCTTTCCAACTGTTCAGAATCAACCCATTTGATTTTAACCTTGTAATGGTTGGCAATTCCGCCGTGAATCAAGGCCTCATGCAAGGATTTGTAAGCTTCCAAAAGCATCATATATTTTCCGACAACCGCAATTCTGACTTCTCCTTCCGGAGATTTCAAAACATCAACGATTTTTTGCCAACGGCTTAAATCCGTAGGTGTCTCATACGGTAAATTAAAGTGCTTGCAAACCTGACGATCCATGCCCTCGGCAGAATAGGCGAGCGGAACCTGATATATGCTTGCCGCATCTTTGGCGGTAATAACGTTTTCTTCCTTGATATTGCAGAAAAGAGCCAGTTTTTTCTTTTCATTTTCCGGAATGTCAATTTGAGTACGGCATAAAATCATATCCGGTTGAATACCATATTCTTGCAATTTTTTTACAGAATGTTGTGTCGGTTTGGTTTTTAGCTCGCCAGCCGTCGGAATAAAAGGTAACAGCGTAACGTGAATGAACATTGTGCGCTCTCGTCCAAGTTCGTAAGCTACTTGACGGATTGTTTCTAAATAAGGCTGACCTTCAATATCTCCGACAGTTCCGCCGATTTCACATAATACAAAATCTTCATCGCCGATGTCGGATAAGATAAATTCTTTGATTTCATTGGTAACATGTGGAATGACCTGAATAGTCGAGCCGAGATAATAGCCGCGGCGCTCTTTTTCAATTACGCGAGAATAAATTTTGCCGGTGGTAACACTGTCGGTGCGTTTGGCAGGAACACCGGAAAAACGCTCGTAATGTCCTAAATCCAAATCGGCTTCCGTGCCGTCATCGGTAACGAAAACTTCGCCGTGCTGGCATGGATTCATCGTTCCCGGATCAACATTCAAATAAGGGTCTAATTTGCGCAAGCGTACTTTATAACCTCTTGCTTGCAAAATTGCCGCCAAAGATGCGGATGCCAAGCCTTTTCCTAAAGACGAAACAACGCCGCCGGTAATGAAAATAAATTTTGCATTTGGATTTATATTGATTTCAGACATATCTCTATTCCACAAATTGATTATTTTTTGTTCCGTTATAAAGCGACAAAGGCACTTTATCAAAAGTGCCTTATGTCATTAAAGTTTTTTCATATTTTACTCCGCGGTCGGCACTTCAACCGGAGCAGAATCCTCACTTTCCGCCGGAGCACTGCTTTCGGAAGCCGGAGCGCTGTTCTCGGAAGCAGGGACTTCTTCGGACGTCTCAATCGGTTGAGTATCGACAATCGAAGCTACATGAACCTCGGCACGGCTGTAATAAATTGAAAGCGCCAAAGAAAGCACAAAAAACAGTGTTGCCAACACGGCAGTGATTCTGGTTAAAATATTTCCCTTACCTCGGGCGCTGAGTAAGCCGTTAACACTTGTTCCGCCACCCAATCCGCTCAAAGCACCGCCGTTGGAACGTTGTAATAAAATTACTGCTACCAAAAAGATTGCTACGATAAGTTGTAATACAAGTAAAACTGTTCCCATTATTTTTTCCTTTCTATTTTAATTTAGGAGCATTTTTTGCAATTTCGATAAAATCATCGGCTTTAAGGCTGGCACCACCGATTAAAGCACCGTCAACATCAGGTAAAGCCAGAAATTCTTTGGCATTACTCGGTTTTACCGAACCGCCGTAGAGAATACGTATTTTTTCGGCTGTCGAACGTCCAAGCTTTTTAGCTAAAGCTTTACGTACTGCGGCATGAACTTCTTCAACATCAGCGGCTGTCGGAGTTTTACCGGTTCCGATGGCCCAAATCGGTTCATAGGCAATTACGGTATTTTTCGCAGTCGCATCTTCCGGAACAGAACCGAAAATTTCGTTCTGGCATACCTGAATGGTACGTCCGTTCTCGCGTTCTTCCAAAGTTTCTCCGATGCAAATAACCGTGGTTAAACCTACATTATGAGCGGCAACGACCTTCTTTTCAATCAGCTCGTTGGATTCTCCGTGATCCGTGCGACGTTCGGAGTGGCCGATAATCACATATTTACAACCTAAATCTGCAAGCATATACGGACTGATATCGCCGGTGTGTGCGCCTTTATCGGCAAAATGAACATCTTGTGCGCCTAAAGCAACTTTTGCACCTCGCAGACATTTTTTAACCATTGCAAGTAAAGTAAAAGGCGGACAAACCAAAAATTCACAATCAAACTTATTTTCCTTAACCTGACGGGCAATTTCTTTCGCCAGAGTTGTGCCGTCAGCTGTGAGACAATTCATCTTCCAGTTGCCGGCAATAAGCATTTTACGAGCCATTATAAATTCCTTTCTCTAAAACTTGCCTATTGTTAGCACACTTAATTTTATTTTTCCATAACAAAAAGCACTTAATCACATTCTTTATAAAACTTTCTTTAACTTGTTTGCACTTATTATCATTGTATAAAGTTTAAAAGGAACGGAAGTAATGGTAAAAACATCAAAAACAACGATACAAAAGAGAAAATCGGCACCGAAAAAACGTAAATCATCATCTAAAAAAAATCAAAAAAGAAGTTTTAAAATCAAATTATTAAAGTTTTTTATTAAAGCTTTGATTTTATTGTTTTTAGCGCTTGCCGGTTATGTGGCATATTGTTGGTTTACAATGCCGGATATGAGCGAGGCGGTTTCCAAAACCCGTCAGCCTTCAACCGTGATTATGGCTCAAAACGGTAATGATATCGCTAAATTCGGACAGGTGTATGATAAGATAATATATCCCGAAAAATTACCGAAGAATCTTACAAATGCCGTTATTGCGATTGAGGACCGACGTTTTTATGAGCATTTCGGCTTTGATGTAATCGGTTTTTCGCGAGCAATGATTACTAACGCTTTTAGAAAGCGCTATGCTCAGGGAGCATCCACCATTACTCAACAAGTGGCTAAAAATATTTTCTTAACGGCAAACAAAACGATTCGCCGTAAAGTTCAGGAACTTCTTCTCTCTTTTTGGCTTGAACACAAGTTTTCCAAAGACCAGATTATGGCGCTGTATTTGAATCGGGTATATTTCGGCTCTGGTAATTATGGTGCAAATGCCGCTTCCAGCTGGTATTTCAATAAGAATGTTTATGAGCTTAATATAAAAGAAGCGGCGATTTTGGCCGGTATGCTGAAAGCACCAAATCGCTACAATCCAATTTTAAACCGTAAAAAAGCACTTGAACGAGGGCAAACCGTTTTGATGGCGATGAAGAAAAACGGTTTTCTAAATGATAAACAGTATCAAGAGGCTCTGAATTTGCCGATAAATGACGGGCAGAAATATCGTGTTTCCGGCGGAAAGCATTTTGCGCAGTATGTTTATGATAATGTTAACAACTATATCGGAGAGCGTTCTAAAGATATTGTTGTCAGTACTACTCTTAATCAGACTTTGCAAGAAACGGCGGAGAAGATTTTGCGTAAATATGTGGCCGAGAATAAAAAGAACAACATCAGTGAGGGTGCGGTTGTGATTATGGATAAAAACGGAGCTATTAGAGCGATGGTCGGCGGTGTTGATTATAATGCCAGTCAGTTTAACCGTGCGGTTCAGGCAAAGCGTCAGTCCGGTTCGGTGTTTAAGCCGTTTGTGTATTTGACCGCTTTGCAGTATGGTTTTAAGCCGGATAGTACCATAACCGACGAACCTATAAAAATCGGTAATTGGCGACCGGAAAATTACAATAAAAAATATTATGGAAAAGTTACGCTTGATTATGCACTATCACATTCGTTGAATGCAGCAACCGTAGCACTGTCGAGGGAACTTTATTTAAAAGATATTGCAAAAAACGCTAAAGAGGCCGGAATTACGACAAAACTGGATACATCTCCTTCAATGGTTTTGGGAACAAATGCCGTTAAAGTTATTGATTTGGCAGCTGCTTATACAACTTTGGCAAACGGAGGTAAAAGTGTTGTACCGTATGCCATAAATGAGATTTCGACTGCCGACGGACATCAGTTGTATCTTCGTCCGGAGTTTAAGCAGAAACAGATTTTTGCACCGAAAAATATTGCTGATTTGACTTTAATGCTGGAGCATGTAATCAATCGCGGAACCGGGCAAAAGGCAAGGCTGCCGATTTTTGCCGCCGGAAAAACCGGAACTTCTCAAAATTTTAGAGATGCTTGGTTTGCCGGTTGGACCGATAAATATGTGGCAGTTGTTTGGGTGGGCAATGATAATGATAAGCCGATGAACAAAATCGGTGGGAGTAGTATTCCGGCTCTGATTTGGCATGATATAATGATTACCACAATTGGCGAAACACCGGCTCATAATTCAACTGATGAAATCGGCGGATTGATTGACCGCGAAGATGACGAAATCGGGGATTTGATAGGTAAAACATCTGCCGAAAAATCAGTAAGTGATTCTGATGATGAAATTGGTGAGTTGATTGAAGAATTGTAGATTGTATAACCCAAAAACAAAGGGATTTGCAAGAAAACGCAAAGCCCTTTGGTTTTCCATTGATTAAAGTTTAAATCAGAGATATCTTTTTATTTTCGGTAATTGAAACAGTTATTTTATAAAAAGCTTTTGAAAATTATTGCTTGTAATTTGCGCTATTTGTTTGGTTGATAATCCTTTTATTTCAGCTAATTTTTCTGCGGTTTTTACGACAAATGCAGGCTCGTTTCGCTTTCCTCTGAACGGAGTAGGTGCTAAATAAGGAGCATCGGTTTCTATCAGTAATTTATCCAAAGGAATATCGGCAAAAATATTGCGTAAATCATCGCTTTTATTAAAAGTTATGATACCGGAAGCGGATATATAAAAACCGATTTCAAGCGCAAATTCCGCTAGTTTCCGAGTGGACGAGAAACAATGTAATACTCCGCTGAATTTTGCTTTTTCATATTCCTGCGCCAAAATTTTTATCATATCATCATCGGCTTCGCGTGAGTGAATAATCAGCGGCAATTTTGTTTTTTGCGCAGCATATATTTGCTCAAGAAAAACTTTAAGTTGTATATACCTTGTATCTGAATTATAATAATAATCTAATCCACATTCTCCTATTCCGACGATATGAGAACCATTGCACATCTTAACAATTTTATCGGCGGTAATATCGGGAAATTTTTCTGCATCATCAGGATGTACACCTACGCTGACATATACGTTTTGATGGGTACGGCAAAATTCGGCTGTTTCCATCAGTTTATCATAATTAACTCCGCCGCTGGCATCTAAAATCATTGTTACACCGCTATCAAACGCACGTTTCAGACAATCCTCGCGGTCAATCTCAAATTCTTCCGATAAAATGTGGCAATGGCTATCGATAAACATCTATACCACCTTTACAATATCGTTGATTAAATTCAGCAACATCAAGGTTTTATCCATATTAACGGTAGTACATTCGGCATACATTCTTTTGGTATTTTGCCAGCATTTATAAATCTCTTCGGAATTTCCTTCTTGCTCTATATATTCGCGGAGAAATTTATTAAACAACTCTTCCGACAAAGCAAATTTTTCATCATCGGCAGCCAGATTTTTGCAAAAATCAATCTCATCTTTCAGATTTATTTGGTTTTTGCCGAGAATAATCCGGCAGAGATTGTCATAAATTCCGACCGCATCAAAATCGGCATATTTAATTGCTTCACCGATACTGCCATTACTTATTTCGCTGATTTTTGCTATCATCTTTTCATTCAATTCCGGACGATAGCGACGTAGTAAGCTGGCAACTTCGGCTGTTTTTAACGGCTGAAGATTGAGCTTAACACATCGTGAGCGGATTGTCGGTAAAAGTTTGCCTAGATTGTTGCAAATCAACAGAATCAGTGTTTTTGCCGGAGGTTCTTCCAATATTTTCAAAAGGGAATTTTCGGCACTGCGATTCATATCGTCGGCACTGTCAATAATCACAATTCTCCAACCATTGTTAAATGAAGTTTTTGACAGGAAATCAACAACTTCTCTTACTTCATCAATTTTTATAAATGCCGATTTTTTTAAGTTTGCCAACTCATCATCACTCATCGGTTCGCCGTTTTGAATTGCTTTAATGACTTTGCGTTTATCTGTTTCAATAAGCCCGCGTTCCAAAACCTTTAGGTCCGGATGTGAACCTTCATTTACCTGTTTAAAAATCGGTGAATTTTCCGACACATTTAGCGAAGAATATTCGTCTTTTTTGGTTTCATCAGCCCATAGCAAAAAACGAGCAATACGGTAAGCAAGAGTGGCTTTTCCTATTCCTTTGCGCCCCGATAAAATCCACGCATGGTGTACTTTAGAGTTTTTCCACGCTTGCAAAAACATCTCCTCGGCTTCGTTTTGACCGAGCAAATAATTGTTATTGCGAGGATTTATGTTGAAATTTTCTGCCATTTTTGCCGCTTTTATAAAAAACGTTCTTTTACAATATTCATAATTTCATTATGTATTTCTTCGATACTCTTATCGGCATTTATGATTACGCAACGCTCAGGTTCGCGCATGGCGATTTCCTTAAATCCGTTACGCAGATTATTATGAAATTCCAAAGCCTGACTTTCAAAGCGAAGTTCTTTAACTTTTTGAGTTTCGGCTTTGGCAAAAGAGCGCTCCATACCGCGTTTCGGATCCATATCAAGGATAATCGTCAAGTCCGGCTTGAAATTTCCGGCGGCCATTTGATACAATTCGCTTAAAATTTCACGCGAAATTCGTTTGTTATAGCCGTAATATTGATAAGCTTCGGTCGAATCGGCGTATCTGTCGCTGATAATCCATTGATTTTTCTCTAAAGCAGGCCAAACAACCTGAGTTAAGTGGATTCTTCTGTCGGCAAAATAGAGCATGCATTCGGTCAATGCATCGAATCTGTCTTTATCACCGGTAACAAGCAAGTTGCGTAAAACCATACCATCAGGAGTTCCTCCCGGTTCTTTGGTGGCTATTGCTTCAATTCCCAGTTTTTGGAGAGCTTGAGCTAAAAGTTTTACTTGAGTTGACTTTCCGCAACCTTCTCCGCCTTCAAGAGTAATAAATTTTCCGGACATTTATCAAACTCCTATTTTGCTCCGAATACAAAATATCTTATATTAGCCCAGAACTTTCCCCAAAAACCGACTTCTTTAACATCGGTGGCGGCAACCAAAGGAATATTAAGCGGTGCCAAACCTTCGATTTCAACCTTGATATCGCCGATTTTTTGCCCTTTTTTAATCGGAGCTTTAATCGGTTCGTCATATTCGGCGGTAACCTTGATATCGCCGGTTTTACTTTTATGAACAGTCTTAATTACGTCGGCAGCAACAGTCAGAGGAACTATTTTTTGCTGACCATACCAAACTTTTGCCTCGCCGATATTCTGTCCGGCATTTAAAATTTTGTAATTGTTAAACTCTCTAAAGCCCCAACTCATCAGGCGTTCGCTTTCTTCAGAACGCTCTTTATTTGAACTCATGCCGCTCATAACTTCAATCAAACGACGACCGTTTTTAACCGCCGATGCCGCCAAACAGAATCCGGCCTCTTCGGTGTGTCCGGTTTTTAGACCGTCAGCGCCTTTCATCGAATATAAAAGCGGATTGCGGTTACCTTGTTTGATTTTGTTGTAGGTAAATTCTTTCTCGCTGAAATAGTGGTATAAATCAGGAAATTCCTTAATTATATGTTGAGAAAGAATAGCTAAATCCTCCATAGACATTTTTTGATCGGGGTGGGGCAGGCCGGTTGAGTTGGCAAATGAACTGTTTTTTAAGCCGAGTTTTTGAGCGGTTTTATTCATCAAAACGGCAAAATCTTCCTCCGAGCCGGAAATATTTTCAGCCACCACAATACAGGCATCGTTGCCGGATTGAATGACGATTCCTTTGATTAAATCTTCAACCGTAACATTATCATCAATCGCTAAAAACATTGTTGAACCGCCTGTTGCCGCACCTCCTTTGCGCCAAGCATTCTCACTTACGGTAAAAGTATCGGAAAGTTTAATACTGCCGTCTTTGATTTTGCTTGCCAAAATATAAACAGTCATCAATTTGCTCATGGAGGCAGGCGGAACTGCTTCAGTTATACCTTTTTCAAACAAATATTCTCCGGTTTCAAAATCCATCAATATTGCATTTTTTGCAGTAGTTTCATAGGCATTAGCAAATGATATGCTAGCAAAAAATAAAACAAAGCAACTCAAAACAACATTTTTATTCAACATATTATAACCTCTTATAAATCAATCACTTTAATTATTTCTTTTCAATTTTAGCACCTTTAATACCATAATACTTGATTTTTGCCAAAGCAACCTTTGCTTCTTCTTCACGGCTGTATGGTCCCATTGCTACACGATAATACTTAGTGCCGTTTACATCAGCTTCTATAATATGGCTGCTACCATATTCTTTAAGACGTACCGAAAGCTTATGCGCCAAATCATATTTGGTGAACGAGCCCGCTTGAATATAGTAATATCCGCTGGCATATTGGTATTTATTATTCTTGACGGCGCGGGTATCTTTAGTAGGATTTTTTGCCGCTTCGCCATAAATTCCGGTGTCTTGCGGAGTATAAGGAACATTGGTTCCGACTTCTTGCAAAGATTTATTTACGACCTTACCATCTGCGGTTGCCGCACTTCCGTAGGCTGCTTGAGAAATTGCCCCGTCTTTTTTCTCATCATATTCGCCCACAGCTACGCTCTTACCACCTGAACTTGCATAAATAGCGGCTTTTTCAGCTTCTTTTTCGGAAACTTCAATACGTTCTTCGGAAGATTCATACAGTGAATGAGCAGGTTTTGCCTCTTCAGCTCGTTCTTCGGCTTCCGGATTATATTGTCCGAGCATTGCCATTTTGAGGGCTTTACTTTCTTTTGCCATAATTTCAACCCTGACTTTGGTTGTTCCTTGTCCGATATAACCCAAAAGAGTGGCTCCGCGTTTTGATAGGTCAATGATACGGTCTTTAACAAACGGACCGCGGTCATTAACCCTGACGACAATCGAGCGACCGTTTTGCAAATTGGTAACTTTAACAATACACGGCAGCGGTAAGGTGCGGTGTGCGGCAGTTAAGGTATTCATTTCATAACGCTCGCCGTTAGCTGTTGATTTTCCGTGAAAATCCTCGCCGTACCACGAAGCAATTCCGACTTCCGAATAATTGTAATCTTCTTTCGGATAATACCAACGACCGGCGATTTGATAGGGTTTGCCAACCTTATAAATTCCGCCGTATTTTTTGATTATTTCCGCTTGAGCTTTAGGCGAAAGACCCGCCAATTCCGGTGTCCCGGAGGAACAAGATGACAGCAGTCCGCACAGCAAAAACAAGGCGATGATATATTTCAAACAGTTCATTTGCAATCACTTATACATTAAAACAATTTCCTTGCAGATTAACCTGTTTTTTACCCGACTGCAAGAATAAATATAAAGTTATGCAAAAAGAGAAAAGGGAAAGGAGCTTTCCCTCTTATTTCAAATACCAATCAACAGTTTTAACAATACCTGTGTCGAAGTTTTCGTCGGCGTGCCAACCGAGTTCTTTGGTCAGCTTACTCGAATCAATCGCATAACGGAAATCATGTCCGGCGCGGTCTTGCACGAATGTTATCAAATCAGCGTATTTTTTGCCGTTTTTACGCGGGCGACGTTCATCAAGAAGCGCGCAAATCGTCTTTACAATCGTAATATTATTGCGTTCGTTAAATCCGCCAACATTGTAGGTTTCTCCGGCTTTTCCTTTATGGAAAATTAAATCAATCGCCTTGCAGTGATCCAATACATACAACCAATCACGAACATTTTCGCCTTTACCGTAAATCGGCAACGGTTCTTCAGCCAAAGCTTTTTCGATGATGTGCGGTATCAGTTTTTCATGGTGTTGCTTAGGGCCATAATTATTCGAGCAGTTGGATGTTGTAACATTCATTCCGAAAGTATGGTGGTATGCTCTGACCAAAAAATCCGAACTGGCTTTACTGGCAGAGTAGGGTGAATTTGGGGCATAAGGAGTTGTTTCATGGAAAAATCCTTCGGCGCCTAGTGTGCCGTAAACTTCATCGGTAGAAATATGATGAAAACGGCAATCCTCCTAACCTTTTTTATACTTATTCGGAGCTTCCATCCAATATTTACGAGCCGCATCAAGCAAATTAAACGTACCGACAATGTTGGTATTGATAAAGGCACGCGGACCCTTAATTGAATTATCTACATGGCTCTCGGCGGCAAAGTGAATTACACCTCGAACATCATATTTTTTGAATAATTCTTCCATTTTTTCGGCATCGCAAATATCAGCCTGTACAAACGTATAGTTCGGCATTTTTTCACATTCGCGTAAATTATCCAAATTTCCGGCATAGGTGAGTTTATCTACGTTGATGATGTGATAATCCGGATATTTTGCACAGAAATACGGAACGAAATTTGAGCCGATAAATCCGGCACCGCCGGTAACTATAATTGCTTTAGACATGTTTTTAATCCTTCTTCCCAATGGTTGATTTGAATGTTAAATACATCCTTTATTTTGCTCTTGTCAAGTACGCTGTAAAACGGACGTTTTGCTTTGGTCGGATATGCCGAAGACGGTATCGGATCAACTTTGCACTTTAAGTTCGATAATTCCATGATTTTGCGGGCAAAGTCATACCACGAGCATACGCCTTCGTTAGTAAAGTGATAAACACCTTTGTTGTTCTCGTTCATCTGAGGTAAAATTTGTACGATTGCTTTCGCTAAATCGGCGGCATAAGTCGGCGTGCCGATTTGGTCGGCAACAACATTCAAACTTTCTCTTTCAGCTCCCAAACGGCGCATTGTTTTCACAAAGTTGTTTCCATACGGGGAATAAAGCCATGCCGTGCGGATAATTACCGCTTCTTTGGAATATTTCAGAACTTCGTTTTCACCGGCAAGTTTGGTACGTCCGTAAACCGAAACCGGATTGGCTGTATCTTCCGGCTGATAAGGCTTATGCCCCAAACCATCAAATACATAATCGGTCGAAATATGAACGACTTTGGCGCCGGATTTTGCCAGATTACGCGGGCCGTCAATGTTGATTTTGGCTGCCAAAGCTTCGTCATCTTCTGCTTTATCAACTGCCGTATAAGCCGCACAGTTGATAATTGTGTCAACATTATGGGCTTTCACATAAGATTTAACCGCTGCTTCATCTGTTATATCCAAATCAGCTACATCGGTTAAAATAGCCTGAGGCAAAAGCTTAGAAAGCTCAGTGCCCAGCTGTCCGTTACTACCCGTTATCAGGAACATCTTTCAATCCTTTCGCAATTCTGTCTTTTTCCGAAGTCATAACCCTATCGGCCGGAACTTTCCAATCTATGCCGATTTCCGGGTCATCATAGCGAATACCGAATTCCGATTCTTTGCAATATAAATTGTCGCATTTATAGGCAAAAACTGCGGTTTCGCTTAAAACCGAAAAACCGTGCAGAAAATGACGCGGAATAAAAAGCTGGCGTTGATTTTCCGCCGATAATTCAACCGCAACATGTTTGCCGAAAGTCGGAGATCCTTTACGAATATCCACTGCCACATCCAAAACTTTGCCTTGCAAAACTCTTACCAATTTGGCTTGAGAATGTTCGCCGAGCTGACAATGAAGTCCGCGGATTACGCCATAACTTGACTTAGATTGATTATCTTGAATAAAGCGGTTTGTTATGCCGTTTTTGATAAATTCAGCTTCATTATAGCTTTCGAAAAAATAGCCGCGTGAATCTTCGAAAATCTTAGGCTCAACAATATAAACACCGTCGATTTCGGTTTTGATAAAATTAAAACTCATGTCTTTCCTCATATACTTTTTGCAAATATTTTTTGTAATTGCCGTCTTTAAGCGAATCTATGTGTTTAAGCATTTGCTCATCATTCATAAATCCGCGGCGATAAGCGATTTCCTCAATGCAGGCAATTTTTAAGCCCTGACGTTTTTCGATAATTTGTACGAACTGTCCGGCATCCATCAGACTGTCCGGTGTTCCGGCATCAAGCCAGGCATTGCCGCGCGGCATAACCACAACATTAAGGCGTTTTTCTTTCAAATAAAGATTGTTTAAATCGGTAATTTCCAATTCACCGCGTGCCGAAGGTCTTAAATTACGTGCTTTTTCCACTACATCGGCAGGGTAAAAATAAAGACCGACTGAGGCATAGTTTGATTTTGGTTGCTTCGGCTTTTCCTCAATAGAAAGTACGTGATTATCTTTATCAAATTCAACTACACCAAAGCGCTCCGGATCGGAAACGTGATGAGCAAAAATTGTGGCACATTGGCCTTCATTTTTTGCCACTTCATCTTTGAAATGGTGGAACTGATGTCCCATGTAAAAGATATTATCGCCCAAAATCAAGCAGACATCATCATTACCGATAAAATCGGCGCCGATAGTGAAAGCCTGAGCAATACCTTTCGGCTCGTTTTGGATGGCGTATTGAATATTTAAGCCGAGCAGTTTTCCGTTGCCGAAAAGTTTTTCGATATTAGGAGTATCCTGAGGGGTTGAAATAATAAGAATATCTTTGATTCCGAATAGCATCAGTGTTGAAAGCGGATAATAAATCATTGGCTTGTCATACACCGGCAAAAGCTGTTTTGATGTTGTTTTTGTCAGCGGATATAAACGGCTTCCGCTTCCGCCTGCAAGTAATATTCCTTTCATTTTTTTACCTTTCGATGAATAACCGGTATTTTAAAAATTTTTATCAATAAATAACCTTTTTTGGTAATTTTTTTCTTATAAAATAAAAAAACTAACTCTTTGAGATGAAATCGTAAAAATGTTGCAACTTTTTGTCTTTTAAATGATTTAATTTTAACTTTTGCGATTTTATATCCTTGAGATGAAATACTCCATCCGAAAATTCTCTCCATAACATGAGCTAAAGTCAAATCATGGATTTGATTATCCGATATGGAAAAATCCTCAAGTTTATAGATTAAAAACGGCTTTAAAAGTTTAGCTCTTACCCAAAACATTGTTCCGGCAACAAAGGTTTTATCTTCGGGTACGCTTAAACAGAGTTTGTGCAGCTCATTTATTGCTTTTGCTTTAACTTTTGAATAGGTAGTATAATCATCGGTCGTTATATGGGCACTACCGATCATTCCGATTTTCGGATTATTATTGAGAATATTAAGCGATTGCTGAACACCTTGTTCTGAAAGAATAGCATCAAGCATCATCTCACGCCACGTAACCATGCTTAAATAGTAATCTGTAAATTTTACTATACGAGAGCTATTATTTTTAGTATGTAATTTTAAGACGTAATCATATTTATCAAGATCAATATGGTGCAAAAAATCAATAAATGGACCTACATCATATCCGTAATTAGGAACTTCCCAGATTTTAGCATCATTCTTAAAATTCAGAATTTTTTGTTTAATAGCTGGAGTGAATTCAATCGCTGTAACATACAAATCATAATCAAGTCCGGCAAGATTATTTAGTCGCAACAAAAAATCATCAAGCTGATTTGAGTAAAACAGGTGTAAATGTACGGCTATTTTAGGCATAAACGGCGATACTCCAAAATTTAATAAAAGACCTATGATTGCACTTATACCTTTTCAGTGTTGCATGCAAGCACAATTTACTTTTAGTCCACAAATGGAAAATGTTTTTATACCTAATTTTGATATATTTTATACTGATAATTGTTTTTTTTATAAAAAAAATGTTGCATTTTATAAAAATAGCGGTTAATAATCTGCTGACAATGGTAAGATGGCAGAGTGGTCGAATGCGGTTGACTCGAAATCAATTGTACGTTTTGTCGCGTACCTAGGGTTCGAATCCCTATCTTACCGCCAAAATAATAGATAAGCATTTGTTTTATCACGATAAAATTTTGTAATAAAAACCTTAAAAACAGGTGATACAAAAG
>ONLJ01000084.1 GCA_900318605.1 uncultured Rhodospirillaceae bacterium
TTAGATTTGCACGGAATGACGGAAAATAAAGCTTTTGATGCGGTAGAAAATTTTATTGCCCGATGCTATAACCGCGGAATGCGCTGTATCATAATCGTTACCGGCAAAGGCTTGCCACATAGCGAGGAAGAAGACATTTTCGCCACCAAAGGGATTTTAAAAAAAAGCGTACCGCAATGGCTGAATTTGCCGCACCTACGCTCGGCGATTCTGATATACAAACACCCGAGCGCAAAACTCGGCGGAACCGGCGCCTTATATATTTTATTACGCCGCAAACGCAAATTATCTGAAAAATAACAAAAAAAGTACTTGATTTAAAGAAATATATGTGTTAGGAATCTTTCGATTTTAGTTGGCTTTTATGTATGAATGTAATGAGCATATCCGTAGTAAGAGCCGTGTGTTTATCCGCTTTGCCTTGCAAAGCACTTGAGAAAAGAAAGGAATTATCCCATGAGACATGGTGACGGACATAGAAAATTTAATATGCCGAAAAGTCAAAGAAGAGCATTGTTTTCGAATTTGACCTCTGCATTGTTGGAACATGAACAGATTACTATCACTTTAACCCGTGCAAAAGAACTGAGAACTTTCGCCGACAATATGATTACCTTTGCAAAGAAAGGTGATTTGAACAGTCGCCGTTTGGCATCCGGTTTCTTGCGTAATGATGAGGTAGTTTCTAAACTGTTCTCAACATTAGCTGAACGCTATAAAGAGCGTAAAGGTGGCTACACTCGCGTATTGAAAGCAGGTTTCCGTTATGGTGACTGCGCACCGATGGCAATTATT
This sequence comes from uncultured Rhodospirillaceae bacterium, assembly GCA_900318605.1. Taxonomy (GTDB): domain Bacteria; phylum Pseudomonadota; class Alphaproteobacteria; order RF32; family CAG-239; genus RUG410. The sequence continues at coordinate 796 of ONLJ01000084.1, forward strand.
GAACTGGTTGACCGTGATGTAAATGCCAAAGGCGCCAAAGACTTAGCCCGCGTTGCCGAGCAAAAAGCAGCTGCCGAAGAAGCACAAAAAGCTGAAGAAAGCAAATAATCATTTAATTGCTTAAAAAAATTTAAGAGCCGGATATAATTCCGGCTTTTTTATTTTATCATACTGCCCCAAATCAGCAAACACTCAAAATTATGTCCCTAATCCCACAAAGCACTGCTTTAGCCTTACAAAGGAAAAAAACACTTGCGAAAATAAAATTGCTGATGTATAAATTCCTTGATGATAAAGCGGATGTAATTCAATGGCAGAATAGAAGCTTCCCAAGCTTATAACGGGGGTTCGATTCCCCTCATCCGCTCCAACATAATAGAAATACCATACGTTAGAATATGCTATACCTCAAAAATTTACTGATTTTACTTAGGAAAAAATGAAATGAAATCACCTGATTTACTTCCTAAAAATGTACGGCTTGAACTTTGTACCCTCTGTCAGTTGAATTGCAGAGATTGCTATATGAGAAACAGCGAAAGCAATTATTGTAACGTTGGCGGCGGATATTTAACTTTAGATAAATTCAAAAAGTTTATTGAAATGAATCCGTTTGTAGAAACCATCGAAACATCAAATTCCGGAGAGATTTTTCTAAATCCTGATTTAGAGCGTATTATCATATATGCCTATGAAAAAAAGGTAAAACTGACAGCCTACAACGGAGTTAATTTGAATTACCTGACTGATAGTATGGCAGAAACTCTTGTAAAATATCAATTTGGGGGAATGACCGTTTCTTTAGACGGTGCTTCACAAGAAACTTATTCTGCTTATCGAAGGAACGGCAATTTTGAAAATGTCATCAATAATATCAAGAAGATCAATGAATACAAAAAAAAATATCACTCTCCTTTTCCGTTTTTGAATTGGCAGTATATTGTCATGGACACAGATGACGATTTATCTGAGATAAGAAAAGCAAAAAAAATGGCTGGAGAATTAGGTATGATGATATTCTTCAAAAAAACTTGGAATTCAAACTACATTCCGAAAAATATAACAGGTATAAAAGAAGAAACGGGGCTTGATTACGGATGCTGAAATTTAATTGGTTTAAAAAAAGGGAAAAACCGAAGACATGGACATATGAACATCATAACGTATGCAAAGAACTTTGGAGTAAACCTCAAGTCAACTGGGATGGTATGTTGTTAGGGTGTTGCGTTAATGCTAATAAAAACTTTGGTATAAACGTGTTTGAAACCGGTTTAGAAAGAGCCGTTTCCTCGGATTTATATGTTTATACAAAAAAAATGCTTCAGGGCAAAGTTCCAGGAATAGAAGCCTCTCCATGTTTTCACTGCTATCTTTACCAACAAATGGTAAAAAATAATGACTATTTTACCGAAGAGGAAATACAAGAACTGCTCGATAATAAAAACAAGTGCTTTTGAAACAGTTTAAATCGCTCTTATGCAATTTTCACAAAATGATTAAACACCTTTAAAAAAGACGAAGATGATTTTTCAACCATCTTCGCTGAAAGGATGTTTAACTTTTTTAATTTATACTTTTTCTACCTGAGAAAATTCAAGCTCGACCGGAGTATAACGTCCGAAAATCGAAACCGAAACCTTCAAGCGGGATTTTTCGGCATCAACATCTTCAACCACACCGACGAAGGAAGCAAACGGACCGTCAATAACTCTGATTTGTTCTCCGGTTTCGAATGTAACTTCGACCTGAGGATTTTCCAAACCCTCTGTAATTTGCTGCATAATTCTCTCAACTTCAGCTTCGCTTATCGGCTGCGGCTTATTACGACCGCCCAAGAATCCGCTGACGCGCGGAGTTGTTTGCACCATCAGTTGAGATTCATCGGTAAGCACCATTTTTACCAAAATATATCCCGGGAAAAACTTGCGTTCGGTATTAACTTTTTCGCCTTTTTTCAAGCTTTTTTTAGCATCGACGATAGTTTCCATCGGCACCAAAACATCAAGGATTTTATCATCCAATTTCTTTTGAATAGCCTGTTCCTTAATAGAATCGGCAACCTTTTTCTCCGATCCGGAATAAACATTAACCACATACCAACGAGCCGTCATTTTAGAAAAAACTCCTATCCTAATTGCAAAATTTTATCTATTCCCCACCCGAGGAACATATCAACCACAAAGAAGAACGCCGTAGCAACAGCGACGATGGCAATAACCATTTCGCAAGTCGGAACAACTTCCTTTTTAGTCGGCCAAGTAACTTTTTTAACTTCCTGTTTGACCTGTCTCAGGAACTGTATCGGATTAACACTCATCTGAAACCCTTATTAAAATTAAACTGGCAGGGGCAGAAGGATTCGAACCCTCGACACTCGGTTTTGGAGACCGATGCTCTACCAACTGAGCTATACCCCTAAATTTCCATCACAACTTTTACCAGTTACAGATACACATTTATTTGCAATAAATCAAGCATTTTTTGAGTTTGTACGCACTTTTTTATTAAAAGAAGTAATCAAATAAACGGCAACGGATGGATAATTCCGCCATCTTTTAGGAGCTTACCTTCGTTTCTTTCGAGATGATAATCGGAATCTTTTCCGAAATTACGCTCGAAAATATCGGAATAATTACCGAATTTAGAGATTACATCTTTGAGCCAAAGCGGGCGAACAGTGAGCTTTGCCCAAAGTTGTTCGTTTCTTCCCAAAAGATTATTTACCTCAAGACTGTCGCTTACCGAGTAGAAATCAAGATTTTTATCATTGATATCATATTGTTCGGCTAAATACAAAGCATTTATAATCCACTTAACGGCAAGTCTCAAATTATTGTTATCATTTCGAACATAAGCATAAACCGGATGCAAAGCAATTTTATGGCTTAATATTTTTTTATCTTTCGCACCGAATTGAGCCATACCCTCAAGTTCCAAACTTCCGGCAGTCATCAGCTCACAACGTTTGAGAAGGAAAGCCTGTCTTGCCTCGGAAAAACGATCGAATTTAAGATAATTGAAGCCCAGATTATAGTTTTTGTTATAATCATCAACAGTTTGGAAATACTCGGAATCAGCTGAAATACAAACCTTTTTACCGCGATAATCTTCCAAATCATCGGAATCGCCCTCGCGAGCCATAAACTTTTGATAATCATAGTACAAAAGTCCGGCATTCAGGGCATCGCCGGAAATCTCGAAATCGGCAGAAGCCGGAGCACCGCTGAGCATAATATCAATCTGCCCACTGTTCAAAGCCTGAGAAACACCGTTTTTATCGACATTGACGAGTTCAAATTTTTCCGAATCGCCTAACAAAGCCTGAGCAAAAATCCGGCAAAAATCGGCATCGATTCCCGACCATTTTCCGTCTTTATAACGGGCATAACTGTTAACGCTCAAATCACTGCCGCAACGTATTTTGGAATTTACCGCCACCTGATTTTGATAAGGCATCGGCCCGAAGTACTGTGCCGCCGGAGCATAAGACGGAAGCTGTTCATAAACAATCTGCTGCCCGACCGGATAGGAACCATCGGTATAATATTCAACAACCTGCGCCTTTGAGGAGGAAGAAACAAGCCCTGCCATCAGGGAAATCATCAAAAAATATTTTTTCATTTCATTTGACCATTTAAAGTTAGTGTGATACGTTAAGGTTAAGTTTAATGAGAAATAAGATGAAAATAAAATATTTTTTGCAACTTATCATACTGTTTTTGTTCGTGTTTTTTGCACATTCGGCAAAATGCGATAATTCCGAGGCATCAGAAGCCGAAGCTTGGGCAAACGACAAAGGTGCAGAAATTCTTGAAATTCTGGCCGATAAGAACTTAAACCGCAAATATCTTAAACTGGACGAGATTCTTTATAACGATATCGACTTAGACCATGCCGCGCGTTATGTTGTCGGACGTTACTGGCGCACAATGACCGAGGAACAAAAAGAAAAATACGTTCCTTTGTTTAAGCGATATACCGCAGCATTATACAAAGCCTTTCCTCTTGATATTAAAACCGGAAGCATCGGATTTAAGATTGAAAAAACTTTGCCTAACAAAGACTTTTTTGACGTTTTCTGCTCCATTAAGCTGAGCAGTTCAAATAATCAAACCGATTCAACCGGCCGAATTAACGTTATCTTTTCCCTGACTAAGAAAGATTCCAAAATCATGGTTCGGGATTTAAAAATCGCTGAAAGCAGCTTACTTGCGACTTACCGCGAGCGTTTTTATAAAATGATTCATCAGGACAGCGATGATGAAATCGACTGGTTTTTGGAAGACTTAGAGAGTTTAACTCAAGATAAAGAGGCCGAAAATCAACTCAAATCCGAAACTTTTGATTAAAATCTATTCCGGATTTTTATTCGGCTCATCATCATTCTCATCATCGATTTCTAACAGCTCTTCCTCTTGATTTTCATCTTGCGGCATTACCTCCGGCACGGCAGGAAAAGCGTTCTGCGACAAATCTTTCAATTCCTCAGTTTCCAGAGCAATTTTTTCGCCGTCAATAATAACATATCCGGCCAAAGCCCGATTATCTTGATACATAACCTCGGCGGAAATCAGCCCGTTGTTATCATAAAGAATCTGCGCTCCGGTCTGGATACCGTTGTTGTAATTAAGTTCGTTATGGACAGTTCCGTCCTCATAATATTGATAAAATTTTCCGTTGATTTTACCGTTTTCAAACGTTCCGCTGAACTGAATATTACCGTTTTCATCAAAAAACTTGCCATCTCCGTTCGGAAGACCGTTTTTTGCTTTCATTTCCATTTTTATACTGCCGTTAGAATAATAGGTTTTATAAATTCCGTTAATCGGCTTTTCATCAATATCATAAACCACACCGTTAATAACGTTGGTATTATTTTCGTTATAAATTTCTTCATCATCAGATTTTTCGCAAGCCGGCAAAATCAAAAGCACCACCGCCAATCCGTATTTTAAGATACTCATTTTATTCTTCCTTTCGTGATGTTTAAGCTTAAAATATCTATTTTTTAATGTCAAATACGAATAAAAACGGCGCACAATTTTAAAAAATATCCCAAATCGCCGTATTTTTAGGGCATTTCGCTAATTTTTTATTTGACAATTTAATTTTTATTCTATTAGAATACCAGTTGAGAAGAGATTTTCTCAAGTATTTAATTAACCTAAAGAGGATAATAATATGAATAAAAGTGAATTGATTGACAGCATTGCTTCTGCTTCCGGTTTAACAAAAGCTGATTCTTCCAGAGCTTTGTCTGCATTTATCTCCAGCGTTTCTTCTGCTTTGAAATCTGGTAAAGACATTCGTTTGATCGGCTTTGGTACTTTCTCTGTTGCAAAGAAAGCCGCTACAACAGCTATCAACCCGAGAACTCGTGAAACCGTAAAAGTTCCGGCTCGTAAGGTTGCTAAATTCAAGGCTGGTAAAGCTTTGCAAGATTGCGTAAACAGCAAGAAGTAATTCTTTCTGAAATTTACGAAAAAGGAAATTGGGCGGGATTATCATTCCGCCTTATTTTTTATTGATTTTTCAAATGATTTAAGTTTCAGCCATCGCTTAAATCCGAGATTATACAGTGAAAATATATTGTCTTTTTTCAAGTTATCCACAACTGAAGATATTTTTTGATAAATATCTTTGTCATTTTTTACATCATACCTTTGTCTGATTTCTTCTACGCACTGCCCGAAGGCGTAACGTGCCGCGATTTTATTCAGCAATCTTTTATATTTCGGATATTTCAGTCCCACCGCCGTAATCAACCGCGGCAAAGCGGCATATTCGGCAATTCTCTTATCGCTCAGGCGTTTGTTGGTCTGCGAGCTTTCCAAAATTCGATAAGCTATCAACGGCTCACGACAAAATACCAATTTTTTTGCCTTGAGCAATATTTCAATATTTAATAGCATGTCATTGATTGCCGGCAAATCCTCACTGAACCTGATATTGTCAAACAAAGTTTTTTTATAAAGTTTGCACCACATCAGCATTTCGATTTTTTTCTTTCTTTTAAATTTATCTTCAAACGGCGAAGTTGATACGAAAAATTCGGCTTTCTCCAATTTATCAAAAACATAATTACCGTCGCCGTAAAATTTGAGATAAGAACAGCAACTGACATCAGCATCGTTTTTTTGCAAATTTTCCAACAGAATTTTCAAATAATCAGGAGCATAAATATCATCATTATCCAAAAAGGCGACATATTGACCTTGAGCCAACTCCAACCCCTTATTTCGTGCGATTGAGCCTCCGGAATTTTTTTGCTTGAATAATTTGAAGCGTTTATCATTTTTTGCAAATTCGGCGGCGATTTTTGAAGAACTGTCAGTTGAGCCATCATCAACCATAATGACCTCAAAATTTTCATACGTTTGATTTTCAACCGACTCAAGACTCATCGCCAAATATTTTTCAGCGTTATAAATCGGTATTATTATGGAAATCAATAAGTTTTTATTCATCTACCACCTCTTTAAGTGCTTGATTAAGTTTTCCGGCAACCTTTCTTAAAGAATACTCTTTTTCACACAAATCATATCCGTTTTTCGCCATTTTTTGCGCCGTTTTAAAATCGGAAAGAAGTTCTTTCAGACAATCAGCCAGCTGTTCACAATTACCGATCTCAAAAATTTTCGCACAATTAGCATGACCGGCAAATATCTCTGCCGGACCTTCAGCCGATGAAACAACTAGCGGCAGCGAATGTTGCATTGCTTCTAAAACCACAATTCCGAACGGCTCAAAAACAGACGGCAAAACAAAAATATCCGCTTTAGCAAAAAAATCATCTTTATCTTTTACCCAACCGCATAATTCAACATCATCTTGCAGATTATTTTGCTTAATCAAATCTGTTATTTTTTCAAATTCTTCAGGATAATCTTTTTGTTTTTTACCACCGATAACCGCCTTAAAAGCTATTTTTTTATTTTTCAAAATTGCCAGAGCTTTAATAAAATCCGGGAAACCTTTCATCGGATCAAATCGCCCCATCGTCCGAATCTGTGGCGGATTTTGAAATTTTTTGCGTGGCATAAAATCTAATTTTTGCGTAATCATATTCGGAATTGTAAAAATTCTGTCTGCCGGATATTTTAGGGCAAAAATATTTTTTTGATATTCGGTAATGGTAAAAATTGCATCACAGGCATCAATTTTTTTGAACTTCGGATTATGCGAAACACCGATAATTTTTGCACCCAAAAGCCGAGATACTGTTTTAAAAATCGGTACAGCTTTTTTGTTATGAACAATAACAACATCAGGAGCAAATTTTTTAAGTTTAAGATATAGAATCGGAACCAAAAACCAGTTATAGTGCGTAAATTTAATCATAATTTTTTCGGCAATCGGCAATTTTTCGATTTGCTCTTTTAATTTATTTTTTTTATCAGTCACCAATATGACTTCATGATTTTTAAGAAGTAAAGCTTGTGTATAATCCAAAAACGCCTGTTCAATTCCTCCAAGCTTTTTGCTTATCATTACATTCACAATTTTCATTTTCGGCTCCTTAATTAAGTTTTCCGTTCAAAAAATTGGCTAAAAAAGTATTCGGTTCAGGTTGTTTTTTATATTTCCACGAGAGTTTATGAATCGAAGTTTTTTGTTTTATGCGCTGCCATTCTTGCTCATTAAAGACGTCAAAATAATGATGTTCCAAATCATAACAATCATCATATATCACCGGAGTTTTGCGCCAGATTAAAGCACATTCCTCATCACTTTCAGCCAGCAAATCAAAGAATATATGAAATAAAAAGTAGTCAAGCATTTTCGTTTCATATTGCCAATAAGAAAACATCAACCGCTTTAATTTTTCCAAAAAGACATTACCGGCATTAGCTTTTATCAGCCAGCTATTGCAGTGAACAAACGAATCCGCATGCAACGAAAAGAAATCGGAAGAGGTTATTTCCTTAGGCAAAGGTTCGGTTAAAAATACGGTAGCATCAACCCAAATACCACCATTTTTAGTTAAGAGTTCAAGTCTCAACAAATCGGAAAATTGTGTATTGGTAATAATGCCATTTTTATTTTTTTGATAAATATAATCCGGAATATCGGTGTATTGTTTTATATTTTTTTCGGTTAACACCACCACCTCATAATCCGGACAATAACGGCGGATACTTTGTAAACAATTTGCAATAATCGGCGGTGCATTTTCTTCACCTTGGAGCCAACAGAACCAAATAGTTTTATTTAATTTTGTTTTTACTGATTGCGGTTGATCGGAAAGAACATACAAATAACGAGAAAGATACTTTTTTTGATACTCAGTCAACTTTTTTCGGTAAAAACTCTTGCGTTCGCTTTTATTATTTTTTTTGAAAAAAGCCTGAATCTTTATCAACGGCTTTAAGATTTCAATTTTCAAATGTCCAAATATTCGACCGAACTTTTCTCTTTTAGTTTCTTTTATTTCATTCATTTAAAAGTCCTTTCAAATATAATTATGAATTTTATCTAAGCTATGCTTGGCCTCGGCAACTTTATCTTTCATTTTCATTTCCTTATAAACAGCGATAGCGGAATCAAAATAATTTTTAGCTTCAATCATAAAATTATCATCATCTTTTGATTTTCCCAAAAGATAAAAGATATTCCCGATTTTTTCCTGCAAATCAGCCCATTGCAACGGATATTCATTCAAGACATAAAGTGTTTGCTGTTTCTTATATGCATTGATTGCCATCTGCATAATTTCGGCCGAATCAGCCTTCATTCCGAGCATAGTAAGATAGCTACCGAGCAACCCTTCAATATGACACCATGTACGCGGAAATTGAGAAGAAACATATATTTTTTCGGCATCACGCAGATTTGAAACCGCATCGCGTAAGGCTTGCAAATCCGCCCCATATTTCCAAAATTCAAAATAAAGAAGCGCAATATGATAAGCAATTTGCCCATAGTCATAAAGATAATTCCGCCCCATATTTTTTTGCGCCGATTGATAATATGAAATCGCCAGACGGAGATATTGCGGATTTTTTTCTGTAATAAAATAGGCCTGCTCATAGAGCTGTCCCAAATTTGCATAAATTATTCCGTAATAAATCGGCAATCGCATATATTGTTTATTTTTCAGTGCCGTCTCAAACAGTCCGGAAATAATTTTAATATCATTAACATTAAGTGTTTTCAAATTACTTATTAAGTAAAGTTTGCCAAGCATATTCATAATATAGGGCATAAATTCACGACTGATATCTTTAGGTGAATTTGCTTTAGATAGTTTCTTTATGATATCGTTTAAGATTTGGCTTTGATATTTTTTCTGCGAATTGGTAACCGGTGTCGTACCGGCAACGATTATTCCGGAAATAATCAGCGCCAAAGACTGCGGAAAATTATTGATATCGGTCAGATAATTGAGCGGTAAAAACAAACTATCCAGAAGCGAAAATGAGGGCGTATTCGGAATATTGTATTGATTCGGTGTTTGAATATTGAGCCTGATTTTTCCGTCTTCCTCATATCCCCAAATTACCACATCACAATGAGTTTGGCGCAAAATTTTATTTCCCTTATCAATAAAATCAAAAAAATTCCGCCCCTGAAAATTCAAAAAACTTTTTGAAAAAACATCACTTACGAAAACAGTTTCAAACATCGGATTTTGTTTCAACAACTGCATAAAATGCTGTGCGCAATTTAAGTCATTGACAGTCAAAAAATCCACCACGGCGACTTTAAATAAATTCACATAAGGACTTTTATCCTTAGAAACAAAAATCAAATTTTTTAAGTCTGTAAGTCCGCCGAATGCCATTTAATCAATCCTTTTTATTTGAAATTTTGGAAATGGTATCTTTGGTTTCTTTCAGATTTTGCTTCATATCGGCAAAAAATTCCGAATTGATTTGTCTTAATGTTTTCGGAGTTTGCAATAGATTTGAACCCATAGAAGTATTAAGCCACAAAACCACAAAAAAAGCGATAATCGGCAACGAATACTGATTTACCGAAAACAGTTGGAACCAACCGAAAAACATACAAATAACACCCACCTTAAAAATATTACTCATCATAGAGGCGAGTGTAATTTTTTGTGCGGCAGCATAAAAATGCGAATTTTGCATCAGTGTACCTTTTTTATTTATCAAAAACTTATTGACTGATGCAACCGCCAACTCAGCCCAAAAAATCATGGTAAATATAACGCACGAACCAAAACTGAGTTCAGCCATATCCAACTTAAAAATACTAAAAATCATAAAGGCCAGAATTGCACAAGAAACGTTGTCGAACTCAATTTTTATCTTATGTAAATTCACACCCATATATGCCATTAAGCTTCCCAACAAAACAGCCGAAACGAGAGCCAAATATACAGGAGCTCCACCGATAGCAGAGAGCAAAGAAACACCTAAAAGCATTGTACCGGTAGCGATTGTAATGGTATGAGGCAACACATTCAAAACTTTATAACCGATACAAAAAATTGAAAAGAAAACAACCGCCAAACACTTAAATACATATTCATTTAATCCGAACGGCACAAATTTATTTTCCATCGGTTGAAGATAAATACAAAGCGCCACACAAAAAATCAAAATAACCGAACTTAACTTTTCTCCAAACAAAAAAGCCGTAGCATAAATTAACATCATGCAAAAAATCGGCAGCAATATTTCCATCAGATTCGGGATAATGATAAAATCACTTTCGGGAACCAAATAAAAAGCTCCGATTGCCCCCAAAACATATAAAAAGAAAACATACAAAATCGGCTGCATAAAAAAAGAAAAAACAGCGTTTTTTTCAAATCTGCCCGCTTGAGGTGCAAACAAGCAATACATACCGCCGAACCCGAAAATCAAAAATACGACATAATACAAAAAAGCTATTCCCATTTACAAATCTCCGCGATATTGTTTTACAGCACTGATGTATATGTTAATTTATTTTTTGCAACTTACAAATGAAAAATGCGTCCATTCCACCGATATTTTGCTCATAAAAGGGTAACGTACGGATTGCACCGTTCACATCGATAAAATTATCGTTCCATGAACCGAACCGCGAAATTTCTTTTTCAACTATTGGTACAACCTTAAAATCTTTATTCTGACTTAAAAATTCAGCGACCTGCTTTTCTCCCTCAGCTTTGGCAATCGAACAAACGCTGTATATCAGGATTCCTCCTTTTTTTAAGGCAACGGCAGCGGCATTTAAGAGTTTTTTCTGCTCGTTTACCTGTTCTTTAACATCTTCAATTGTCTTAATATGCAAAACTTCGGGATGACGCCGAAATGTTCCGGTTGCCGAACAAGGCGCATCAAGCAAAATAATATCGTATTTAACCTTCGGATTATCCATCAGATACTGAGCCGCATCGGCATTTATCATTTCGATTTTTTCACTCAAACCGAGACGCACCATATTTTCTCTCATTTTTTTAAGTCTTAATGCCGAAATATCAAAAGCAAAAACCTTATCGGCGACAAGTGCGAGTTGAGCAGTTTTACCACCCGGCGCAGCACACAAATCAGCAACAATTTTTCCGTTCAAATCACCGGCAACAATTGCCGGAAGAGAAGCAGCAACATCTTGCACCCACCATTTTCCTTGATCATACCCGAAAATTTCAGCGATTTTTCCGCCTTGTTTTAAGCGCAGTGTCCCGTTCGGCAAAATATCGGCATTTAACTTTTCCGCCCACTGCCGATGATTTTCTTTAACCGATAAATCAACCGGTACGATATTGCCGATGCTCTCCCCGATTTTACGAATTTGTTCATTATCATAACCTTGTAAAACTAAACGGAATTCTGAGGGAATTTTATTTATTTTTATCATATCGCTTTTAATTTTATGCAAATCACGACAGACATTGCGCAAAATTGCGTTTGCCATACCGGCCAAAAAAGAATCGCTTTTTAATTTGACGCTTTTTACCGTAGAATCGATTACGGCATAATCTGGTGTATTCATTTCACTTAATTCATAAATTGCCGAAAGTAGCAGATATTTCACAATTCGATTTTTATGAGCAATTTTCTTTTTCAAATAGCCGGATAAAATGACTTCAAGCGGTCTTAAATTGCGCAAAGTACCGAGTACCATTTGATTAACAAAGGCACGTTCACTTTCCGGCACCGACTTTTTCAGTTCGGAAAAGAAAATCTTTTCTTCCAAAACTTTTTGTAAGATATCAGCGCTCAATATTCTCGGATTTAACATTTTTTCCCTTAAATTTATAATCGGTAATTGTTTGAATTAAAATATACATCAAAGGAATTAAAACCAATCCGGAAAATGTTCCGATAATCATACCGGCAAACACAGGCACGCCAACAGCCACACGGCTACCGGCCGAAGCACCGGTTGCCCAAACGAGCGGCGCAACACCCAAAATAAAGGTAAAAGCAGTCATCAACACGGCACGAAAACGTTCACGAGTACCATAGAGTGCCGATTGAATTATTGAATGACCTTGACTATGAGCTTCCCGAGCAAATTCCACAATCAAAATTGCATTTTTCGCCGCCAATCCTACTAATAAAACCAGACCGAGTTGCGCATAAATACTAAGCGACATTCTGGTAACAAACAATCCGATTAAGGCTCCGAGCATTGCCGCCGTAACCGAAAGCATCACCGAAAGCGGAATCATCCAACTCTCGTATTGCGCGACCATAAACAAATAAGCAAACAAAACAGCAAAAGCGATAATATAGAAAATTTGCCCTTGATTGTTCTTTTCTTGTAAGCTTGAACCGGACCACGCATATGTGTATCCCTTCGGTAAAGCTTTGACCGCCAAATTTTCTAAAGCCTGCATTGCTTCTCCCGAGCTAAATCCTGGAGCAGCTAAAGCATTTATTGTTGCACTTGGATATTGGTTATAGCGCTCAATACCGCGAGGTAATAATACGGTACTTATTTTGATTAAACTACCCAGCGGCACCATTGCGCCTTTTGAACTTGCAACATATATTTTGTTCAGGCTGTCTAAATCACGTCGATATTTCCAATCTGCCTGAATTTTAACTTTGTTAACTTGCGTTCCAATATTTATATCGCTGACATAGCTTGAACCGACATAAGTTTGCAAAACCGAATAAATAGAGCCAACAGCAACACCTAAACTTTCGGCTTTTTCACGATCAATTTCAATATAGGCATGCGGAGTTTTTGCATTATAAGTTGAATAAGCGAGCATAATTTGAGGCAAACCGAAAGCTTGCATTGTGAAGGCATTAACAACTTTTTCCAGTTCTCGAGGATCTATACTTTCCACCGACTGAATTTTCATATCCATCGCGTTTGTAGAACCCAAACCAGGTATAGCTGGAAGCTCAAACATCGTAATTTTTGCTTCGGAGAATGTATCGGTAATTGCCGAAAGTTCATTTTTTACCATTGTTGAATACCTTTTCGGATCAGTTCTGTATTTCCAATTTTTGAGAGCCAACACACCGAAACCAACATTTTCTCCCTGACCTGCCATAATACTGAAACCATCTAAATTCAAAACGGATTTAACTGCCGGATGATCTTTTGTTGCTTCCAGAATTTTTTGATTAACCGCTCTGGTACGAACATTAGATGCTCCTTCAGGCAACTGCACGTTAATCATAATAACACCTTGGTCTTCGTCAGGCAAAAAAGAAGTTGCCGTAAATTTCAAGAAAAAAGCATTGGCCAATATCAAAATTCCTAAAATAAAAATAATCACCGTAATTTTACGTCCCAAATATCCGACAGCCACCAGATACTTATTTGTAGTAGCTCCGACAAGACGATTAAATGCTCCGAGCCATCCTTTGTTACTAGGTTGAAACGGGCGCAAAAATGTTGCCGAAAGAGCCGGTGAGAGTGTTAATGCGTTCACGGCGGAAAATGCCACCGCAAACGAAATTGCAATAGCAAATTGCTGATAAATTTTACCGGTAATACCTCCCATAAAAGCAATTGGCACAAAAATTGCCAACAGAACAAGCGTTGTTGCCACCACCGCAGAAGAAACCTGTTCCATTGCTTTTGTTGCCGCCTGCTTTGAGTTCAGGTTTTCGCTTTGCATCAAAAACAGCGTACGTTCAACCACCACGATTGCATCATCAACCACCAAACCTATTGCCAGCACCAAACCAAATAATGTCAAGATATTCAAGTTAAATCCGAGCGCTTTCATTACCGCAAAAGTGGCTAAAATTGATACCGGAATAGCAATAGACGGCACCAAAGTTGCACGCCAATCCTGCAAAAAGACATAGCAAACAATCACCACCAAAATAAAGGTCAAAAAAAGCGTAAAGAAAACTTCTTCAATTGAAGCCAAAATAAAGTCAGTTGTATCAACAAAAATTTTAACTTCAAAATCTTCCGGATAAAAGCGTTCAAGCTTTTTCATTTCTGCCTTTACGGCTTTCATTGCATTAACGGCGTTTGCGCCGGAAGATTTATTGATAATCATTGCCACAGACGGCTTACCATCAACAGTTGAATTAAATAAATAGCTTTCCGAACCGAGTTCAACGCGGGCAATATCCTTAAGGCGTACCAACCCACCTTCTTGAGCCGTTCGCACAATAATGTTTTCAAAATCTTTCGGGTCATTCAAGCGACCTTGAGTTTCCAAAGAATAAACTAAGACTTGATTTCCGTCACCTGGGGCAGAGCCTACCGAGCCTAATGATGGTTGGACGTTTTGGCTTTGAATTGCGGTTTTGATTGCCGCTACCGGAATATTTAAGGCGGTTGCTTTATCAGCATCAATCCACACGCGCATAGATGTAGCCGCACCAAGCACCATTACCTCACCGACACCATAAGCACGTCCTAACGCAACTTTAATATTATTTTCAACGTAGTTATTCAAAAAATTACTATCGTATGTTCCGTTTGGAGATGTAACCTGCATAAATGCCAAAATATCCGAAGAACGACGACGTACTGTAACACCTATATCTTGCACTTCTTTAGGCAACGTTGCCACAACCTGCTGAATACGATTTTGCACTTTAACCTGATCAATATCCGGATCTGTTCCTGTTTCAAACACAACTGAAAGTTGATATGCACCCGAGTTATATGAGGAAGACGACATATAAAGCATATTTTCAATACCATTGATAGCCTTTTCAATCGGAATACCAACGTTATTAGCAACTGTTTCCGCACTTGCCCCCGGATATTGCGTTTGCACCATAATTTCCGGCGGAGCAATTTCCGGATACATTCCGATTGGCATACTGATAACTGAAACAATACCGGCTAAGGCCATAACAATGGCAATCACTACCGCAAAGCGAGGTCTGTCAATAAAAAACTTCGAAAACATTTTTTTTGCCCTTTTTTATTTTATTATTCCGATTTTAACCGGCGAATTATTTTGCAACTTAACACTACCCTGAACCACAATCAGTTCATTATCATTCAAACCTGACAATATGACCTGTTCAGTTTCATTAACCACATCTCCGAGTTCAACGCGACGTTGTTCGGCAACCCCGTGGAATTCTGTATCCGTACTTTTTTCTTTGATTACTTTTACCACATATACAAATGCACCTTGCCCATCATAATTGATAGCTGTTTGCGAAACAGTTACGGCTTGTTGGGTTTTTCCGGTAATAATTGCCGTTTGCACATAATTTCCTGGGATAAGAATACCCTCGGAATTATCAACATCAACAAAAACCGAAACAGTTGCCGTTGCAGCATTTACTTTATTATCAATAAAAATATTTACAATTTCTTCATCGATTATTTTAGCTGTCGGAAGATTTATACGAGCAGTCAGATTTTCTGGAGAATAATTTGCTTCGGCAACTTCAACCGCCTCTTTATCGGTAAGTGCGAACGAAATTCTCATTGGATTAACCTGCACGATTTTAGCAAGAGGTTGGCTAGAAGCAACAACGTAGTTGCCTACTGTTACCAGAGCCTTACCGATTTTTCCGGTTATCGGTGCTTTTACTTTAGTATAGTCCAAATCAAGTGTTGCCACGTCCAATCCGGCTTTGGCTTCTTCCACCGCGGCTTTAGCCTGAAGATAAGCACTTTGTGCAGTGTCAAAGGTTGCCTTTGAGGCAAACTTTTGATCGCTTAGCTTTTGTTGACGATTATAATCTCTTTCGGCTTTAACCAAATTGGCTTCAGTGCTGTCAAGCTGTGCTTTTGCTAAA
>ONLJ01000114.1 GCA_900318605.1 uncultured Rhodospirillaceae bacterium
GCAAAAAGCTGCTCGGATAAAGTGTTCCAAATTTCATGATTTCCGAGAAATATCGCCTGATAAAGCGCAGCGACAAATCCGGCTAAGAAAAAAGATGTCCATAAAATATTAAGCATTGTCCGTCATTTTCAACTGTTTTAAGCCTGATAATTCAGATTTAATTTTATCTGTTGAGTGTAACTATACTTACTAAAATTCAACAAAACAAGCGTTTATATAAAGATATCAAAAATTACTTTTTTATGTTCTTTTCGTCAGGTTTAATTTTGTATTCCAAAGGCTATATCTTTAATAAAAAGAAAGGAATATGCGATGAAAAATACCTATTTCGGACGGATTTTTGTTTATGATACCGAGAAAAAACGCTTAAACGAGGTTAAAGAATATTTTGAAAACAGAGGTTTTCAGCTTTTCGGAACCGATAATATTTATCAACTCTTAAATTATGCCCGTGAACTTAAACCGGATATTATCATTTTCAGAGTAGAAGAAAACTATAATCCGGTCAGGGCCTCACTTTCAAAACTTATTCCCGAGGTCAGCGGTCGAAATTATCCGATTGTTTTGATTAAGCCGAAACAGTTTGAGTTTGTATATCATCAAGGTGTTGCTCATTATCTTCATTCTCCGTTCAAAATGTCTGATTTGCTTGAAATTGTCGAAAGTTATTGTGTCGGGCAAAAACAACACCATATCATGTTATTAAACAGATATACCGAGCGAAATAAATTGGCACAACAAATCAAAAAAACCGAATATAAGTGCTTTGAAGTTCATAATGAGGACGCAGCTCAACTGTATTTAAGCAAAAATAATCCGAAGGCCGTATGTATCGAATGTGCAAAAGGATTTATTAAAGCACCGGCTCAGATAAATTTAAGCAAAATTTTTTATGTGGATAGCCAAGATGATATTGCTGAAATTAAAAAATTTCTGCGCTAAAACAAGAGAAAATAATTAAAGGACTTTCTTATGACTTTTACGCAATTTGCCCGCAGAATATATGATGGGGTAATTCATCTTTCCGCTAATAAACATGCCGTGTTCTGGTTGTTTGTGGTGGCTTTTGTGGAAAGCTCGTTTTTTCCGATTCCGCCTGATATTATGCTGATTCCGATGATTTTAGCTACTCCGAAAAAAGCTTGGAAACTGGCATTTGTTGCCACAATGGGAAGTGTTATCGGGGCATATCTCGGTTATGCAATAGGTTGTTTGTGCTTTGATTTGATTGCCGTGCCGATTTTGGATTTTTACGGTGTTATGAATAAGTTTAATGAGTTTAAAGAGCTTTATCATCAATATGGTGCGTGGATTGTCTTTGGTGCCGGTATTACGCCGTTTCCGTATAAAATCATTACGATTGCCAGCGGTGTGGTACATTTGAATTTAGTAGTGTTTACCATTGCTTCGATAATCGCCAGAGGTTTACGTTTTTATCTTATTGCCGCTCTTTTATATAAATTTGGCGAACCGATGAAAATCTTTATCGAGAAAAACTTAGGTTGGCTTTCAATTCTGTTTTTAGTACTTTTAATCGGCGGATTTATGCTTATTAAGCTATTTTGATGTAGGTTTCGTGGTTTTATAAACATCATTTTTGAGTTTAAGCAGATAGTCAACAACTTCCGGGTCATCCCATTTTACCGAACCGGTTATCTGCCCGATTTCCTCGCCGTTGCGGCTGACCATTACCGCCGTCGGAGTAACCATAATCCCCATGCCGTGCGAAAATCCGGACTTCGGATCGGTATAAGACTCCAAGTTCGGAGCTCCGATTTTTTTCATAAAATTGCGGCGCTCATCAATTGTCTTCCAATCTTCCGCCGGAGAAATAATGATTACTTTTATGCCCTTATTTTTTGTTTTGTCGGCAAAGGCTTGCAAATGTTTCATATCGCCGATACACGGACCGCAGGTGCGTGACCACACAAGTGCAATCAGCATATCTTCTTTATTTTCGGTCAGTTTATGCTTTTTCCCGCTGTCCGAATAATAGCTCAAATCCGGAATGTAGCGCGGATTCGGAAATAAATTCAGCTTAGCGCTCGCTGAACTTATGCTTAATATTAGTGCGATAAAGAAAAAGCAAAAACTTTTATAAATTTTATTCATTCTTTAACTTTCTTTCTGCTAAAAATGATTCATCCTGATAAGCAAATATATGTTAATAGTTGAAAAGAAAAGGTTAATAAATGAAATATTTTAAAAAAATAATTTTGGTTTTACTCCTGACTGGAATTGTCGTTAATTTAAGTGCTTGTGGCAGATATTCAGAACCTTCGCCGATAGAGGGCAGTGGTTTTCCGCATAATTATCCGGCAAATTAAGGAGATTAAAATGGTTGATACAGATAAAAATACGAATACAATTCCTCATGTGGAATTTGCTGATAACGTCAATGAACGTACTCCGTGTGTTTTGGTGCTCGATTGTTCCGGTTCAATGCGCGGCGAACCGATAAAACAGCTTAATGCCGGTTTGGCAGCATTGGAAAAAGAACTTAAAGATGATATTGATGCCAGTTCTCGGGTTCAAATTTTGATTATCAAAGCGTTCGGAAAAGATGAAACCGAAATCTCAACCGATTGGACCGATGCCATGAATTTCAGCGCTCCGGTTATGGAAGCCGGCGGTTTAACACCTCTCGGAAAAGCAATGGAACTGGCTTTGAAAAAAATCGAGGACCAAAAATGCCTTTATGACAGCTGGGGAGTAACTTCAAAAAGACCTTGGATTTTTTTAATCAGCGACGGAGAACCTACTGATTATGGTTGGGAAGAATCGGCAAAAATCTGTCGCTATGCTCAAAAAAATAAAAAAGTTGTTATTCACGCAATTGGTACTCAAGGAGCAAATTTGGATAAATTGGCTAAGTTTTCACTCCTTGCTCCGAAACGTTTGACAGGTTTGAAATTTACCGAGTTTTTCCTTTGGCTCAGCCGCAGTGTTTCATGTATTTCAAAAGCAGCTCCGAATGCCGAGGGTTATCTTAATGATATCAATGATTGGAACGAGGCTAAGGAATAAATGGCTCAAAAAAGAAAAGTTCGGATTTTGGATATCAGTATATGCGGTCCTTTGCATAAATCGAAAGGTCTGCCGTGTCAAGATTATGCCGGTTATAAAACCAAGGGCAGAAAAGTCGTGATGGCGGTTTCAGATGGTGCGGGTTCGGCAAAATACGGTAAAATCGGAGCTGAAATCATAGTTGATACCATTTGTGATTTATTGATAAACTCAAACATTAAAAAAATAAAACAAGATATTGAAAAAGCAATATTTATTGCTCGCGAGAAAATTTTATTACACCGCCTGAACAAAACCAAATCCGAGCGTGGAGCAGTTGACTTTTCGGCGACATTAGTCGGTGCTTTTTATGACGGCCGTAACGGAATATTCTTTCATATCGGCGATGGTGCGGCTTTGGTATTTGGCGATGAAACTTACCAAAACTATATAATTTCCGAGCCGGAAAACGGGGCATTTTCTTATGAAACCTATTTTTATACCATGAGCGATTGGAAAAATAATTTGCGATTTACGGAATTTTCAAATGCTGAAAGTGTGGTGTTGATGAGCGATGGAGTTACCGGTTTTGTTTTTGATGATGATTACCGTTTGATAAGACAGAATTTTCTTATTCCGATTGTTCAATATCTCGAAAAAGAACCTCGTAAAACGTATGCTTTATCGGCACTCAAAAACACGCTTGACAGCCAACAGGCGAGGCGTATCAACTTAGATGACAAAACAATTTTATGGGCGAAATTGAAATGAGCGAAAATAATAAATATCTTGCGTTATATCCCGACGGACATCATGAAGAAGTCGAACTCGGCGAGTTGCTCAACAAAGGTGGTGCTGCCGGAAAAATATATAAAGATATTGCTCATGAAAATAGTGTGGCAAAAATTTATCATGATAGAGAAAAAAGCGAAATTTATCGTAAAAAACTCGAAGCCATGCTGCAAAATCGTCCGAATATTCCATCAATTGAAAATGAGGGAAAAGAGTATATTCAAATTGCTTGGCCGACCGCACTTTTGGAAGATTCGCAAGGATATTGTGTCGGCTATCTGATGCCGATGATTGATACTAACGAGGCAATTTCGCTTGATCATCTGATGCAAAAAGCGGTACGCCAACGACTTGGACTTTCCGAGCGCTATGTTGACAGGGTTTTTGCCGCATATAATATCACTTCGGTGGTTGCGGCACTGCATGATTGCGGACACTATATCGTTGATTTGAAACCGGCAAACGTTTCGGTATATAAGAAAACAATGTTGGTTGCGATGTTTGACTGTGACGGTTTTTCCATTCAGGGAGAGCAGGGAAATCGCTATCCGGCAGAATATGTCAGCGAGGAATATATTTATCCCGAAGGTATCAATGAAACTTGTGAGCAGATGGGCGAGGAGCAGGATAAATTTGCGTTGGCGGCAATTATTTTCCGCCTCTTGAATGAGGGGATTCATCCTTTTGCCGGAACACCGCGTAAAAATACCGATATGCTTTCAATTCAGGAACGTATTTTCAAATATCACTACGCTTACGGGATTTGGCCTGATGATTATCAGGCACCGAATCCATACAGTATCCACGATTATTTCGATAAAGAAACCTTAAATTTGTTCGAAAGGGCTTTCACAAAAGGAAATGTTCGTCCGTCGGCAATCGAATGGCAAAATCGGCTGGAATATATCTTAAAGAACTTAAAACGCTGCAAAAAAGACCATAATCACGCATATTTCACTCCGAAAGGTTGCGGTTTATGTATTGCGGCGGAAAAATTGAAAAATCATCTTAAAGAGCAACAAGAAAAGGCCGAACAGACCAAAAATACCGTACGCGGAGTTGATGTCAGTCAAATCGGTAAAAAAAGCAATGATAAAAAGCAAAAACTTGATGCAAATCATAAAGGAAACATTCTTCAAATCTATTACGGCAGTATCTTTATTTTCTTTATTTTCTTCTCGCTTATCCGCAAGATAATTTCTCCTTTTGACGGGATTTTGAAAGAGTGCGGAATTTTTGCTCAGCTGATTTTGTTAAGTCTTGCAATTTACGGCATAAGACGAGGGATTGCAAAGTTCAGCGCCATGATACCGGAAGATATAAATCGCAGTGCTTTGATAATGCTTAAAATATATGCGATAGTTTGTCTGATTATTGCCTTTATTTCGGTAAATTCCTTAACATTCTCGATTTTTTCTCTGGCACAATAATCGTTTTGATTTTGTGTTTGACTTTTTCTCCGGGAGCTTTATATTTGATTAAAGCTTAAGGAGAAAAAATGAAAGAAATCAGTGAATTAACAAAAGAGGAAGCAAAAAAAGAACTTGAATATCTGGCGCACGAGTTGGCAAAATCCGATACGGCATATTATCAAAATGATGAGCCGTATTTGACTGATGCCGAATATGACCGGCTCAAGCACCGCAATTTTGATATTGAAGCCAGATTTCCTGATTTAATACGTTCCGACAGCCCGTCAAAACGAGTGGGCGCCGTTATTCAGAGTAAATTCAATAAAATCGAACATCGCTTTCCAATGCTCTCGCTGGCTGATGTTTTTTCTCTTGCCGAAGTTGAAGATTTTGTTTTAAGCGTTAAGCGATTTTTGAATTCTTCCGAAGATATTGATTTTATGGCTGAGCCGAAAATCGACGGACTTTCTTTTTCCGCCCGCTATGAAAACGGCTTGTTTGTATCGGGTGCAACCAGAGGCGACGGGATAACAGGCGAAGATATTACCGCTAATTTGCGCACGATTAAACAGTTGCCTTTGCGTTTGCCGCAATCCGCTCCGAAAATCATGGAGGTACGCGGCGAAGTTTATATGTCAAAAGCTGATTTTTTTGCCCTTAACGAAAAAAATAAGCAGGAAAACAAAAAAATATTTGCCAATCCGCGCAATGCCGCCGCCGGTTCGCTTCGCCAGCTTGACAGCAAAATTACTGCCGAGCGCAATTTGAGTATATGGGCATATACGTGGGGAGAGGTGAGCGAAAAACAATGGAATACTCAGGAAGAATTTTTTAATAAGTTGAAAGAATGGGGATTTCCGGTTAATCCGCTCAACAAGGTTTGCCGTAATTTAAAAGAAATTGAGGATAATTTTGCTCATATTGCCGAGATTCGCTCGTCTTTGGCGTATGATATAGACGGTGTGGTTTATAAGGTCAATTCGCTTGATTTGCAAGAGAGGCTTGGATTTTTAACCCGTACTCCGCGCTGGGCTGTGGCGCATAAATTTCCGGCCGAGCAGGCAATTACCAGAATTAAAAACATACGCGTGCAGGTCGGGCGCACCGGAGCCTTGACGCCGGTTGCCGATTTAGAGCCGGTTAATGTCGGCGGGGTAATGGTTTCGCATGCCACGCTTCATAATGAAGATGAAATCAAGCGCAAGGATTTTCGTATCGGCGATGAGGTGGTTGTTCAGCGCGCCGGAGATGTGATTCCGCAACTGGTGGAAGTCAAGCTTGATAAAC
>ONLJ01000086.1 GCA_900318605.1 uncultured Rhodospirillaceae bacterium
ATACAAAGCGCTAAGAAATATATTATCAATCGTGGCTCTGTTAAGAGCGATTTTCAATTCTCCTTCTTTTAATAATCCGCTCAAATCAAAAATCATTATCCCTTTATGTTTTTTCGGCGTATAACTATCGGCAAAACACCGACAGTTCGCTTCACTTCCTGGATGCCCGTTTTTCGATGGAATATGCCAATTAAAGACATCGCCTTCGTGTTCTTTGTGCGAAGGGCGTACTCTGTTATCGCCAACCGTCAACCAAATATAATATTCACTTGGATTCTTTCCCACATCATAAGCTAAGATTTCTCTTATAAGAGGATTGGGAGAATTTTCATTTTCCACATCAATTTCATGCCGCGGATCAGTTTCCTCATACCGCGGATCAATATAGTACCAATCGCTCTGCCCTTGTTGCGGGTTATCTCTCATTACGGTTTTAAATCCGTGTAGTCTTTGATAAAGTTCATCTGTTATATCACTCATTTTAATCTCCTTATGATAATTAAATTCTTATATTATAATTTATTTCTTATTATATATTCACACAAAACCTCCGCTTGTTTCAAATGCTCAAGCGAAAAAGTCATTAGTCCGTTATTCTAAGAATTAGATTTTTATCACATATTATAAGAAAAGTCAAGTTAAAAATAAGAATTATATTATAATTTAGTATTTTGAGTGCAATGCCATTTTGTATTGACATTTTATTGTTTTATGATAGCGTAACAATCAGAAACGAGAAATTTCTCGTTTTTAGAACCGTGAGGCTCGAGGGCTGTGACAGGCTCATAACTAAGCGATACCGAATATGGTGTCCTTTTTGCATATCTGAATTTTCTGGTATAGCAATATTTAAAGGCACTTTTTTGGTTTTAAATCCCTGATTTTGGTCGGGGAGATTATAGTGTATGTTCAGGTTTTGCCAAAGACTATAATAGTCATTCCGCTTAGTATGATTTGTCAACTCCCCGCCGCCTCTTTCCTTTCAAAGGGCGGTTTTTGATTTATAAACAACGAGGAAAAAGATGAGTGAAGATATCTTCAGTTTTATGCTTGGTTTTATTTTATTTGTAGTTTGCCCTATCGCAGTATGCAAAGAGCAAAACAACAAAACACGACAAATTATAGATAGACGTAAATTTTGGTTAAAAAAAAGAGTTGAATACAGGGTTGAAAATAATATTGATGCAACACAAAGATATACATATAATACATGCGAAAAAGATATTGATGTTGATTTTATATTTGATAGCAAGCAAAAGAGTGTTTTTGTATCAAAAACGAGTTCTTTTGTGCAAATTCCTACTGATGAAATTGCCGGATGCGAAACAATAATTGATAATAAATCTGCAGGAGGAATTGGCCGTGCAATTGTTGGAAGTGTTTTAGCTGGAGGAGCAGGAGCTATTGTTGGAGCGTTGACAACAAAACAAAAAGTTCATTCATTTCAATTGATAATATATCGAAATAATATTGAAAATCCTAAATTTATTTTTACTCTTATTAAAAAACCTGCTGATACTATGATTGAAAACGATGCTAATGTTAAAGAAGCAACTGAATTTGCGCAAAGTGTAACAGCTTGTATCAGAGCTATTATCTCACAAAATGAAAAAAATGAGGTGAAAAAAGAAGGCATCAAGACTCCTAAAAGTAAAAATCCGGCAAGTCAACTAAAATCCTTAAAGAATTTATTACAAAAGGGACTGATTTCTGAAGAAGAATACAATAATAAACGTGAAAAGATACTTAATGATTTGTAAATCAAAAATATGGAAAAACTTAGGGAAACTGCCTCTCTGTAATCTTAAAGAGGATACAACTTTCCATATTGGAAATTTTTGTTTTCCTTTATGCTATCGCTGCACTGCAATTATTATATGTGCTTCATGTGGAAATTATTTACTACAAAAATATCTTATTTCATGGCAAATATTTTTAATTGGGTTAATTCTAATTTTACCCTGTGTTATAGATGGTATTTTGCAATACAATTTTCGTATTAAAAGCACAAACAAAAGACGTATAATAACTGGTATGTTTGCAGGCTTTGGTGCCTCTATTGTATATAAATATTGTATCGAGAAAATTTTTATAGTTGTCAACTTGCTTGTGTAGTAAGCAATAACTCCCTTACATCGTCAGCACAAAAAATCGCCAATGTATCAAATGTATTATTACTTAATGAGAGTCAAATAGTCGAGAAATTAAGTAAAATCGTCTAATAAGAAAAAATTTTCCCTACTCGTCCCCGATTCTTAGGGCTTCGATGAAGGCGGACTGCGGAACTTCCACCTTGCCGAACTGGCGCATACGCTGCTTGCCTTTTTTCTGCTTATCCAACAATTTACGCTTACGGGTAATATCACCGCCATAGCATTTTGCCGTAACATCTTTGCGCATCGGCGAAATGGTTTCGCGCGCCACAATGCGCCCGCCGATTGCCGCTTGCAATGGAATTTTGAACAAATGCCTAGGGATTAAATCTTTCAATCTTCCGCAGATTTGCCGCCCCCTCGCCTCTGCCTCGCCGCGATTGCATAAAAACGAAAGCGCATCAACCGGTTCCTCGTTAATCAGAATTTGCACTTTTACCAAATCGGCAGGCGCATAACCGATAAGCTCATAATTAAAGCTGGCATAACCGCTCGAAATCGACTTCAACCGGTCATAAAAATCGAACACGATTTCGCTAAGAGGAATCTTATAAACCACCATTGCACGATTACCGACATAAGTCAAATCTTCCTGCTCACCGCGGCGCTCGGTACAAAGTTTCAAAATCGAGCCTAAATAATCATCAGGCACCATAATCGTGGCGCGCACCATCGGTTCTTCAATCAGCTTAATTGTTGACGGATCAGGCATATCCGCCGGATTATGAAGCGTAAATTCCGTACCATCGGTAAGATAAATCTTATAAGCCACCGATGGCGCCGTGGTGATAATATCCAAGTCAAACTCGCGCCCGATACGCTCCTCAATAATATCCATATGAAGAAGCCCCAAAAATCCGCAACGGAAGCCCAAACCCAAAGCACCGGAATTTTCCGGTTGATAATTGATACTGGCATCGTTGAGTTTGAGTTTTGCCAGTGCATCTTTTAAGGCCTCATATTGACTGCTGTCGGTCGGAAAAATTGAGCAGAACACTACTGAAACCGAAGGCTTAAAACCCTCCAAAGCCTTATCGCACGGCGCTTTATTGTCAGTAATGGTATCGCCGATTTTGCAATCTTCCACACTCTTGATACTGGCGGTAATAAACCCGATTTCGCCCGGATAAAGCGCCTCAACGTCGGTCATTTTCGGCGTAAACACTCCGATTTTATCAATCACATAATCCTGCCCGTTTGACATCATACGGATATTTTGTTTTTTGCGCAAAATTCCGTCTTTTATGCGCACCAAGATAATCACGCCCAGATAAGAATCATACCAACTGTCAATCAACAAAGCCTTTGTCTGCGCATTTACATCGCCTTGAGGAGCCGGAAGTTTAGTTACGATTTTTTCGAGTAAATCAGGTATTCCGACACCGGTTTTACCGGAAACTTCCACTGCATCTGAAGTATCAAGCCCAATAACATCTTCAATTTGTTCTTTAACTTTTTGCACATCGGCGGACGGCAAATCAACCTTGTTTAAGGCCGGCAAGATTTCGTGATTATTATCAAGTGCGAGATAGACATTTGCCAAAGTTTGTGCCTCAACACCTTGGGTTGAATCCACCACCAAAACCGAGCCTTCACACGAGGCAAGCGAACGCGAAACCTCATAAGTGAAGTCAACGTGTCCGGGGGTATCCATCAAATTAAGCTGATACGTTTTGCCGTCTTTTGCCGTATAATTCAATCGCACGGTCTGCGCTTTAATCGTGATACCGCGCTCACGCTCTATATCCATTGAGTCAAGCACCTGTTCGGTCATCTCACGGCTTTGCAATCCGCCGCAATATTCAATCAACCTGTCGGCAATGGTTGATTTTCCATGGTCAATGTGAGCAATAATGGCAAAGTTTCTTATCAGACTTAAATCGTGCATAATTTCTCCTCATATTTTGCGCTACCATAAAACACTTTTTCGTGCTTGGCAACAATAAAAAAAACTTCTTGCCAAACATTTGAACAAGAAGTTTTTTAAAATCATTCATTCCATACGTACTTTGCTAATTGCTTCAGGCAAAATGCAACAAAACTGCATAATACGTAGAACACCAGCGCAAGGATTATCAAAGCTATACCAACAACAAAAAATCCGAAAATGAGGTTGGCGATTTTTACAATGACATCACTCTCATCCAAGGGATGAGCTCTTATAATAAGCACATCCAACACCGGCAACAGCACAACGGCCACCACAAAGAAAAATCGGCAAATTCGTTGCAACCACAGCGGACGAATACGCACCCTTAAATCAGGGTCGTCATCAGCTGAAAACCATACGTTACAAAAGCCAGTTACGGCCAACAACACCGAGCACACAACTCCGGTGTAGCTCAAAAAACCAGAATAATCCATATACAAAAAATTTAAAGTTTAGTGAATTGTACCAGATGAACAAAAATTTGTCAAGAAAAAAGATGGAAAAGATTACTCAAATCTTGCATAATTTCTCCTCATATTATGCGCTACCATAAAACACTTTTTCGTGCTTGGCAACAGGAATTATCAAACATTACCAAGAAACAAAAAAACACCTTATCCATGTTACAGGATAATATGTTTTTTTATTTTAATTTGCTATAATGTTTGTATTATGGCGTAAAACATACGTTTAAATCCAGTAACTTTTCACAATAAAATCACTCAGAGACAACAAGTTAATAAAAACAAAATTTAAAAAACACTGCAAACAAATAACTATCAGGAACTTTTTAAAACTCGAAATTTCAAAGGGAAGACGAGGTTTTTGGATAATTCATCATGTTTTTTTATCTTTAAATTCTCTTTAATCAATACCATATTATTCTTTACCGCCTAAAAAATTTGTTGTTTTTTCTTTAAAAGTTATTTACTATCAGCACAGTTGCGATTATATAATCAATGAGTTTAATTAAATAAGGAGAATATCTATGACACAAGCCTTACTTGACGACCAGTTTGAAGAAAAAGTTATAAAATCCAAAGGATTGGTATTGGTTGATTTTTGGGCAGAATGGTGTGGACCATGCCGCCAGTTGGGACCGATTTTGGAAAGTATAGATAATGACATGGCTGATTTAACTGTTTACAAAATGAATGTTGATGATGCGCCGGAAACTCCGAGCCAATTTGGAATTCGCAGTATTCCTACCATGTTTTTATTCAAAGATGGGAAACAGGTTGATGTAAAAATCGGTTTGAATACCGAATCAGATATAAAATCTTGGATTGAATCTCATAAATAATATGTACCATATATTTTGTTAAAGCTTGGTTTCTTAAAAGAGATTAAGCTTTTTTGTTTTAAAATATAAAAAAAACGGCCTGCCGCAATCGCAACAGACCTCTTTTTGGTAGGCGCTGACAGGTTCGAACTGCCGACCCTCTCGGTGTAAACGAGATGCTCTTCCAGCTGAGCTAAGCACCCATCAATTTTACGAGTGGGAATATACTCCGGTTAAAACTAAAATGCAAGCATTTTTTTAAAAAAAAGCGATATTTCTTCATTTTTATTGTTAAAACAATACGTTAATCCGTAAAAGAAAAAAAATATAAATTTGCGTAAAAAAGTTCTTGCATTTTAAAATTTATGTGCTATTAAATAGACGTTCGCATTGATAATGCGGGTATAGCTCAGGGGTAGAGCGCAACCTTGCCAAGGTTGATGTCGTGGGTCCGAATCCCATTGCCCGCTCCAATTTATAA
>ONLJ01000070.1 GCA_900318605.1 uncultured Rhodospirillaceae bacterium
GCAACATCCCAAGCATTTCCGTCATCAGCATAAGTAACATACTGCATGCCTTCGTCATCGGAACGACGCATTTTCAAACAAACCATACGTTTTCCGCTACGCATAACCATATCGCCGATACCCTCAACAATAATCAAACGATTATTCGGACCTTTAGTTCTAAAACCGACCGGAGTTTCAACACGCTCGACAATAAGTGTTACAATCGGACGCTGAACCATATTAAGAGCCTTTTCGCCCAAATCAATATAAGTGAAAATATCATCACGCCAAACTCTCTCCGGCGCAATAATCACATCATCAGGATTAGGCACATAAATTTCGATATCAAAACGGAATTTTGACGGATCAAGCGGAATACTTTTGAGCCAATCTTCTTTCTGGAAACGACGTGTATAAGTAGCATCAACCAGCTTTCCGCCCTGACCGGCAACCGCATTAACGTGATTATACGAACCGCCCGAACCTAATACACCCGGACCGCTACTGGGACTACCTCCATTATTGTTACCATCAACCACATCGATATCAATAATTGAGTTGGTCAGCCTTTCAGTTTGAACACCTTCACTCTTAACATAGAAAACATATTTATTACCCGAGCGACCGAATAAAATAACGTTGGTATCAACACCGACATTAGCTCCGCTCTTCGGATAGAGCAAAACCGTATTCGGACTTGACGGACGACCGTCAAACGAACTGCTGTCGCCGATATAAATATTTTCAATCAACTCCCATTCCGGAAAGTTAATCATCGTAATCATACCTTCACGCAAACGCACCGGAAGCACTAAATCCGGTGTCCAATAATATTTGGAATAGGCAGGTTTGCTTTGACCTTCACCCAAGTTTTGCAACGGATCCTGCCAAGCGCTTTGAATCATTCCGAGTGAATTATTAAACCCGGCATAATTCAAGTTCATCGGCTGATAATTACCTTGAGATTGATCGGCGTATTGATCCAAACTGTTGGTAGTAACCTGAGCAAATACGTTTGATGAAGCCAAAAGACTTAAGACCAAAATCATTTTATTCAAACTTATTCTCATTGTTTTATCCTTATTCCTTAATTTGTTTAGTGCTGTATGATACGATTTTAAATCCGACCGGATTTTTCAATCTTTCTTTAAACTGAACAGGGCGGCGTTGATATTGAACTTTCAGCGTTGACCTGTATTTAATTGTTTTCGGTTGGAACGAAGTCGGCAAATAATAGTCAACCAAATATTCGACCTGCCAAATTCCGTTATCAACTTCATTAACCGTCAAAATTTTAACGCGGCTGGTTAAACCTTCCTGTTTCATTCTTTGCATCAGCTTACGGCCGGTATTTTCAATAAAGTCCTGATAGACCTTAGCCGAAGACATTTCCTGTAAATCACCGCCGTTCTGCCAACGAGATTCCATTTCTTCTAAATCTGAAAGCAACGTGGTTCTGATTAAAATATACTTACTGACAAACGTTTCGGTAATAGCCTTTTGCGTTTCCATATTTCTGGTATAAGGAATCACGTTATAAACCTGCTCTTCCTTACTGGAAAGCGTTAAAAGATAAGGCTCAACCCGATAAAGCGGAAGCAAATTGGCAATCGTGAGAAGGAGAATAAAATTACAGCAGATACTGATGGCCGTAACAACGGCAAAAGCACGAGCTGTCCACAAATACCTTTTTTCACTGGCGTTTACCAAGACACTGTCATCGGACGAAACAGCCTGAACAACCGGTTGTGCGTCATAGTTTTCCTGCACCTGACCGGAAATCATTTTCTGTTCCGTATTATTTATGCCCAACTGTTCTGCCATAAGCTTTACACCTTAACTATATTGTTTCCAAAAACCAATCCGGAAGATTTTTAATTGTCTCAATTTGCATGCAAGCGCAAGGAGAGAGTTTAAGCTCGTTAATATCCTTACCCGGACCGACAGCTTCCGGTTCATAATAAGAACCAAACAGACTGCAAGCGGATAAAATTATCAGCAATCCTAAAATTATCAATTTTTTATACATTTTTCACCTCATTTGCAAAATTTATCCAATCATTTATAAAACAATCGGCAACACCTGTATTTTCCTGAAGTTACGACAAACATAACAACAGAAAAGATACACTCTTTGACGTGATATTAAAACAAAAAGATTAAAATAACTTAAACAAAAATCACTCTCTGATTTTATCTTGACTATATTTCATTACCGTAAAACCCATTGGATTTATCAAACGCGGCGAAACAAAGCCTCTGTAAGATAAAAATCTCGGAGTAACCGAAGCACGATATTTGGCTTCTTTCAAGACCAGAGCGCCACCGCTTTCCTGAGTACGAGATAAATTAAACACCGTAAAATAAACAATCCAAACCGGACTGTTTTCGCCAATTCTGCCGATTTTATCAATTCTGACCTCGCTGGAATAATCATTATCAAACATATTTTCCACTTTAGCCGCATTTTTACCGACAAACTCACGATACACATCAGGTGCCGACAAATAAGCTACTATTCCTCCCGGTCCCCAACGGGTGCGCATTTCCCGCTCATCGTTAACCACCGTATTTCGCATAATAACATATTGTTTAACGAACATCTCGGTCATCTGCTTAAGCGATGACATTTTGGTATTCATCGGCTCATATCTGACCACTTCATCGGAAGAATTTTGACTGATTATCAACAGCGGCTCAACCAAAATTTCCGGTGCAAGCCGAAAAACAACCAGCGACGAACACAAGAAAAAGCTCAAAGAAATAACGGCGCACAGCACGACCAATCTTGAAAGCCATCTGAAATACACAAGCTTTGCCGAAGACGTTACGACTTCTTCATCGGTTATATAATGTTGTTGTATACTTTCTTCTTTACCGCCAGCTCCGGCAATTAAAAGTTTTTTATATCCGTCTCCCAAAACAGCCAACTTATTTCTCCCGCATTAACTTATTGAACATATACCGAGCAATAAACCGGCTCTTCATGCTCTATTTTTTCGTTTACGTATTTGTCGCCTCTTTCTCTTTCTTTATCGAGGATTGCTTTGTCGGTTTTTTCGGTCTTAATTTTTTCGCCGAGTTCTTCTATGCTTTCATCACCTGTTATCGAAACGACTTCATCGGCATCCAATTCCAACAAAGCGATTTTTTTCAACAATTGTTCCCTACGCGATATCATTTCATCGAATGTCAGATTCATATTTCCGCCTTCAAGCAATTTTTTGGCCTCGCGCAGATTTGTTTCTTTACGAGCATTCAAAATATTTTCCGCTTGTTTATAATATGTTTCGTCGCTCAAATCAAATTTTTCGCGGTCAAAATCATATCCCATAGCCGCAAAAGATTTATACAACATATTTACGAAAACCAAATCATCGACATTACGGCTGTAAAGACTGTTTTTCATTTTATCTTTAGCTTCCAATGCCATTCTTTCAATATCCATTTTTTCAAGATAATCGGCGAACTGACCGCTCTGCGGTAAAACTCTGTTATACATATTGTACTGCGCACTGAACTTAATTTCTTCTCCCTCTTCAAATTTATCAAGATAATTTACCAAAAAACTCATTGCTGTCAGCAATTCTTTTCTGAAAGACAAGAATTTAATGTCTTTTTGTTTTGCCGACAATCCGAGCTCATCGGCAAGCGGCAATCCGTCAACACCGAAGACACCGACCTTAGCATTAGTATATTCCAAAATATTTCCGAGTTCGCTCGCGCCGATTGCCGAAACAGTATCTGCAGGATTGATACTGATGCGCTCAAATCCTTCCGAAGCACTGACATCATAATAACCGTTTTTATCTTCAGCAACAGCCTGACACTGCGGCAAAGTTCCGTATTCTGCAGGAGCAACCGATAATTCGGCATATTGGAGATTTCCCTTTCCGTCAGGAACAACATCAATGATTTTCCCGGCACTCAAACACGGATAAATACCTGAACGACCGAGTGCATAGCTTTCTTTTTTATCATGATTTAAGAACTTTTCCAAATCCAAATCTTTTTGCACAAACGGACGATATGACAATACCAGCTTCCAAATTTCCGGCAATTCCAATCCGCTTTCGAGCAAGCTGTTTTCAACCAGCAAAACATTAGCACCGTTTTTAGTTGCCTCAGTGATTTTGGAACTGATAATCTCATTATTTTCTCCGGCTTTAAAATCCGATGAGGCATAATAATCGATATAATTCAAATCAGCCAAACCGAACGAAAAAATTTCCCTGAGCGGAGCCGACGAAAAATCGACCGGAGCCTTCGGTGCCGCCAAATCTTTTTCCTGAGCGATAAGTCCGACAAAATACCGACTGTCCGGCTGATAACAGCTGACTTTATCGCAAACATTCGAGAACAAACCGGTCAAACTTTCGGCATATTTCACTACAAGCGCTGCTGCGGCATCGTCTAAACCAAGCTCGGCAATCACATCATTAACATCAGGTTCTGTAATTTTCTTGAGCATATCGGTATGAATTTGCACAACCTTCGGATTATTTTGAGCATAATACAGACTGTCGGCATTATTATTTTTCATCTTTGACAACTTCTCCAGAGCTTCTTCAGCCTTTTTGGCAGCATATTCTCTGAAATAGTCAATTAACTCCTCAGCCTCTCCCAATACCGTAAGCTTAGTCACGGCAGAAAGCACTTGTTGCTGAATTTCACTTAGAGTATTATCTTCAACAATATCTTCTAAACCTGATTTATATTTTTGCTCGGCATTATAATACGCCAAAACCTTATCCGCCCTGACTTCATTGATTTCGGCCTCAATTTGCTTTATTTTCTCCAAGATAATCTTTTTGGAATCGTTTACATTGCGCAAACTGTCGCCGGCATTATTTCTGGCGATTTCCGCATTTTGCTCTTTCTGCGACTGTTCTTTAATATTACGATTATACTTATCGGTCAAAGTTTCATGCGGATTATCCGGATTTTGAAATTGTTTATCAAAATCTGCTCCGAAACCGGCCTGCTCATTATAGTCTTCGGAATAGTTAATTACCTCATTTTGCTTTTCGATTTCTGCATGCAAATCAGCCTGTTTTATATTAACATCTTCGAGTTCTTTATAAGCGGCAACTCTTTTCTTCTCGAGTTCTGCCAATTTTTTATT
This sequence comes from uncultured Rhodospirillaceae bacterium, assembly GCA_900318605.1. GTDB lineage: Bacteria > Pseudomonadota > Alphaproteobacteria > RF32 > CAG-239 > RUG410. The sequence continues at coordinate 5,108 of ONLJ01000070.1, forward strand.
ATGCTCGGCGGTAATATTTTCCAAATCAACTTTTTCCTGAGCCAAAATTGCTTCGATTTGCTCAACTTTAGAATCACGATCATCGCCGATTGCTTCAATAAGCCCGTTAATTTCCTCGGCAACTTCTTTTCTGATAGCTTCAACACTCTTGGTTATAATACCGTCGGCATTTCTCTCCGCCTCATATTCGAAAGTTTCGTTTATTTTCAGACCAAGCCCGAGAATTTCCTTAAATAATGAAGCATTAAGGAAATAATTTTTGATATTTTCATATTTATCGTCGATGTACTGATTATAAAAATTCATCTGGTCATTCCAAAGCGGGAACGGCTTAGTATTAACTCCGAACTTACTTTTACCGGAAACACCGTTTACATCTTTATTGATTTCCTCGTTGGCAAGCGCACCGACACTCGTATTAAGCCGACCGAGAACTCGCATTTTTTCCAAATACTTATCGGCAAGGATTTCTCCGTTTTCAATTTGATATTTATAGTCCTTTGCCGCCCGATAATCGGTATTCGGTCCGACTTCTTCATCAGGCTCCGGTTCCGAAGTCGAAGCTTTAATAATATAATTTTCCTCTTTCGGTTCAAAATCCGACAGTTCATCTTTGGCATTAAGATACATATTTATCAACCAACCCGACATTCCGCCGACTTCATTGTATGCACTTGATGAAAGCTTATAACACTTTTGCGCGGCATTATCAGGACAAGCCACATCATAAATACCCTCACTTTCGCTGTTATCACTGAAACTTTTTGCCGGACTATAAGCACAGACATATCCTTCTTTATCGTCCACCATACAGTTATCAAGCCAAACTTTCTGACTGTTATCATACCTTTGTGCCAGATAGTTCAGCACGCAAGTCTGTGATTTTTGCAGATTATCCGATGCTTTAAGGTGCATTTTTTCCATACTGTGATAATCATCAAAAACCCTTTTCATCTCCGGAAGTTGTTGTTTCAAGTTATGGCTTTCGAACGCTGCCGATAATTTATCTTCGACCTCATGAAAGACCGCCATTGCTTTTATATCGGCTTCTTTTCCGTCAAGAGGTGTTTTCAAATCAATTTGATTATTTTCGCTAAAATCAAACTTTGAATCCGGAATTTCCTCTACAATCAACTCTTCATCTTCGATTTCCTGAGAAGCATAAATATTGCTTTCGGTCAAATAACCGCTGACTTTGGAAGTTTTTTGTTTTTTACCCGAATACGGTTTAGGTTTAACGCCCTGTCCCAAAGTTCTTACAGCCTCATATTGAGCGCGCATAGCCATCAGATATTCGTTTCTCTTCATTATTTCATCATAGATATCGGCAACCAATACGGCATTACGACGATAACACATTTCATCTTCGCTTCCGTCATCTTTCTGACAATTAAACTCCTCCATATCTGCCGCCTTACAACCTTCGGCATCATTCAGAATTATGCACTTTTCTATAACATCGAGTTGCGCCAACATAACCGTCAGCTCTTTATCCATTTCTCTGGCTGTAATATAAAGTTCCAAAGTAGTATCTTCAACAAACTGTTCTCTTTTTTCCTTATACGAAGCCTGAACTTCCTCATCATCGGACGGGATATAAAGAAAATACTTTTTGAATGTTTCTTTTACCAACGCCACATCATCAAGTCTGGTTTTGGTTTGTTTTATCATACGGGCATAAGAAACCGGCTTTTCATCACTGTCTTTTTTCTTCCATTTATCTTTATATTTGCTCAAAAACTCCTCTCCCTTACCTCTGGCATATTTTTCGAAATGTGCCTTAGTTTCATCTAAGACCCCTTTTATATTTTTGTTTTCGACAACTTCTTTCATAGCTTTGATAGCGCTTGCTTTTGCCGCAAGTTGCTCAGAGGTACATTCTGCACAAAATTGTGCAGCCACACTGCTGAGCGGAGTTAAATCCGGCCCGATAGCATAAGATTTGAACGAAAATAAAATTGAACAAACACAAAACAACCAAAACTTTTTCATTTTTCATCTCCTTCAAATTCTATGCCACAAATCCTTAACTTTATCCTTATTTTGCTCAAGGAACTCTTTTCCTTTTTTAAGCAAATCGTTTTTTTTCAATTCATAAGAATCAAAATCAAATTCCGTTACCGGCTTTTTATAATCATAAAGATGATATTTATTGTTCCAAGAAGTCATATCTTGCGAAGTTTTCAATCTGATTTCGGCAAGCAATGCTTCGGTAAAGCGCGCCGCCGCTTTAGCATTTTCGATGATTATTGCGATATTGGCATTTTTCAGCGCATAATTTCCCTCAACATCTGTTGCCATCTCCGTATATTGTGTAACTTGCTCTTCCAAATCGGCGGAAGCGGCCGTACCGACAACCGCAACTTCCATAGCTTTTTGCAAAGCATCATAATAGGCTCTTTGGCGGTTTTTCTTAATTCTTGCCATATTTTCGCTTGAAGTTTCTTCTGATTCTTTTAAGAATAGTGCCTCTATCTCGGTTTGATAAATCGACTGATTTTCTTTGGAATCGGTTTCGTCATCAAACAAATCGGCATTTTCCGCCTGTTCCTGAAGTCCTGCTTTAACAGCCGTATCATCAGCTTCCGGCTTCAGTTTTTCAACTTCTTTAGCGGCTTTTTTTTCCTTATCTTCCAATCCCTGATAGGTTTCATCATTTATCGGCTGGTCCAGAATATGTTGTTTCTGCGCCTCCAAATCGGCAATTTCATCGACCAGTTTTTTATGATCGTCTTCACTGAGATTACTGCTTTGAACTTTGGCTCTCAATTCGGTCAAACGCTCATCAATTTGCTTTATTTTTTCCATCTGAGCATCTTTTTGTGCCGCGATATAATCATCTTTTTGCGCCGTTGCCGCCGCCAATTTATTTTCGGCTTTTTTCAATTCCTGACGCTTTTGTTTGGCTTTGGCAACTTCCTGCTCTATTTTTTCATCAACATAGCTTCTGGCATATTTTCCGGCTTTATCCGCGGCATATTTTTTAGCCCTCTCTGCAAGCTCACCGCTTGTAGCCAAACGGATAATCTTATTTGCCTCGGTAACCACTCCGTCAACAGTTTCCTGCGCCTTATTGGCATAATCTTCGATTACCGGCAGATTTGCTTTAACCGCTCTGATAGAACTACTGAGCTTTACTACGGCAAAAGCAGGCGTAAACAACATAGCTTGCGCCGCGATAATAAGGATTAACATTTTACCAAACTTTGTCATATCAATTCCCCTTATTAAATCATTCGCCATCCTTGTTTTCGTCTTTTTCATCCTCTGCTTCATCAGGCTTAACTGCGGCAAGCTGTTTCATTGAAGTCTGAGCCATCAAGCTTGCATCTTGTTGAAGCATTGATATCCACCGATTATTAGCCCGTTGTATAGTCTCGGTAAACACCGTCTGCACACCGGCAACATTATTAAAATCCTCAATTTTTTCCTTCTTTTCGTTATCAAGTTGGAAGCGACGCACCAATCCTCTGGCATACATTGAAGAAACATTTTCAATCATCAAATCATTGGTCATTTCTTCCAGCTGTTTATTTTTCTCGACATCATCGCTGCTGCGCTTTGAAACCGTAAATATTTTTTTCGCCGCATCTCTCATCAACGGGTTAGAACCGACACCGTTAATAATACTGGTAAATTCACTGGGAACTTTGTCGTCCAGATTCCATCCGTCAACAGCCAATTTCAGTGCATCTTTTGCATTACTTTTCAATTCATCGACATTAAAATTCGCTGCTTTATCCGAAACCAAATTTTGCGATTTTTCCTGAAGCAAGGACATAGCGTTTTCGTTGATTTTCCCTATTCCGTCTTTTTGCGCAAGAGTAACCAATTCCACCATATAAGTTGATATATCGAAATCGGCATACGCAAAAGAAGGCGATATCATCAACCCCGCAACGATAAAATAATTCCAAAATTTTCTCATCGCACTTCTCCGAATTTACTTATCAATTTCCTCACACTCGCCGTTTGAACAAGAAATCATAATACTGTCATCGGAAGCGTGAGCAAAAGTACCGTCCGGACAATTTCTGCGTTCGCAATTCAAAACAGTTGCTCCGTTTTTTTCTCCGTAATTACAATATTCACATGTTCTCGCATCAATAAGCTGCCAACCTATTCCGTTGACATTATTAAAACTTATGTCGCCCGAAACATTCTGCGGCGAAGAATTTTCGCTCACACTAACCTTTACACACTCTTTATTTTTGCATTTCCAACCGACATTATTATCATTAGGATCGGCATATTCCCCGTCAGGACATACTTCATTTCGACATTCCGGTTTATTATCTTCTCTCTTAACACAGAATCTGCACTGACCGTCTCCGACAAATTGCCATTTATCCGTAAGCACATATTCTTCCGCAACGATTGTATTAACCACTTCAGCTTCGGCACCACCGGTTGAACCGGCCGAACTTTCCGAATTTTCCGCTGCTTGATTATCTCTATCCTGAGCATCTTGCAACTCACTGATTGAGGCAACTTCGGTCAAAACATCTTTACTGATATTTTCGATATTGGAAATAGCCAGATATTTAAGCTGTTCTACATACAAGTCTCTGAAACTGTTAACTACCGAAGTCAACACTGCATTGGTATTGATTGCCGCTCCGTCAACATCATTTACTGTTTTAGCATTAGCATTTACTTCGGCAACTTCTTCGCTTTGTTTAAGATAATATCCGGCAACCGCTGCACCTTTAGCCACAGCAAGTGACATCATTTCCTGCAGTTCATCGGCTTTGATTTCGTTTAAGTCTTTCAAACCTTCTCTTGCAATTTCGGCATTACTGCTTCGACGTTTTAGTGCCAAAGTATTGATACAATTCCGCAGTTTCTGCGGGTCTTTAACCATATCTTCCGCCGAAGTTTTGCAGTGTGTAGCCATTGTATTCGGAATCAGCTGATAACTTTCCTTATAAACACCGGAAAAAACCTCCTCTTCAGCCTTAAGCGAGTCGCAAACAAAAGCCGAAACAACTAACATCGCAAAAATTTTCATCAACTTTTTCATAACCGCAAACTCCTTAATTTTTAAAACTTGTTACCTTTATTTGCCCCTAATGCCAATTTTTTCATCGATTTGAACATTCTTTTTATTTACCCAATTATAGGCCTTATTAACTTTTGCTTTGATATTTTCTTCGGCCTTTTCACGATTTTCATCAATTTTTTTACGAGCGGAACTTATTCCTTCTTTAAGTTTTTCAAATTTGTTTTTAGCTGTTTTCTGGGATTCTTCGCCTGCTTCTTTTTTGGCTTTTTCCTTTTTTTCCTGCTCAAGCTTATACTTATCAAAGCCTATTTTTTTAGCATCTTTAACAAACTCACCGATATTTCCGCTGGCCACATTTTTTAACATACCGACCACTCCCCAAAGCGAATTTTCTTTTATCCTTGAAACTGTTTGATTGACTCGTTCTTTTACCATAGATACAGTCGAGACTTTTGTTTCAACCTGAGTTAAATTCTCGCTGATACTGTTGGTAGGCAACGGATAAGACCACGCATTATCCGAGCAGATGAACACAGCAAAAACCGCAATAAATGAAATCAAGCTAAATTTTCTCATGACAGCCTCCTTGTCCTTAATTATATGCTATCACATAAGTTCGTTTAAAAAAAGACTTTTTTAAAAACCTAGGCAATATTTAAATATTTTGTAACAAATCCGTCTTCGCCATATTCCTTTATCAGTTGCTGAACGAGCAAAACATTCTTTCTTCCGGAGTTGTAAATCCTCAAATATTTACCCAAACCGCCCAAATTAACGTCTAAAATAACCGATTCACCGGTAACAGGACGTGAAAGCAAAATAGCATACGGAAAATCGCGATAACTTTTACCGAAAATAAAGTCGAGTTCACTCTGAGTTAAGTTCCAGTTGGCATAATCTTCAACTTGAGCTTGCGGATTTCTAAAGAAAATAACCGTCTGACATTGACCGCGAATAACCTCGCCGACACCAAGTTTATCAACGATATTCGGTTGTTGGAAAGCACACAGATAGGCCTGACGTTTTTTACGTCCTTCTTGCAAACCTTGAATAAAATAATCTCTAAACATCGGGTGCTTCAACATCGGCGCCGTTTCATCAATCATAATAAGAGATGGCACACCGGTTTCTCCGGTTTCTGACTGAATACGATGCATAATATAGCTGATAACAGCCGGCGCCAAATTTTCATCTTCGAAAATATGGGTAAAATCGAAGGCCATAAATCTGCGGCTTTTCAAATCCAAACTGTCATCTTGCGCATTAAAAATCGCACCGTACTGGTCAGGATTAACCCAGCGGAAAAGTTCGCGACGCATATTACCGGTCGGTGAAAAACAGCTCTTATAAAGATTTTTAAGCAAACGCTCTTCCGGCCTCAAATAATCAAATGCCGTAGTAACAGCGCGCGAAACCTCACGCTCTGCCAAAGCATCATCAACCATTGTGATTGATTTCAGCCAACGGCGCAAAAACGCACGATTTTCCGGAGTATTATTACAGTCAAACGGATTTAAGGAAACATTCTTTTCATCACCGTCAAAACCGACATAAGCACCTTTAATCGCACGCGTAAAAATTTCAGCACCCAAATGGCGGTCGAAGAAAAACACTCTCAAATCGCCGTGACGCATAGCCTGTCCGGCTAAAAAGGTCAGCAATGTTGTTTTACCTTGACCGGTAGGACCGACAATACAACAGTGAGCCACTGCCGATTCTTCGGAAGAAACGTGAAATTGAAAACGGTAAGCCGAACCCGACATGGTTCTGAATACGGTAATTGCCCCGTTACCCCAGTCACTTTTACTAAAACCTTCTGCCGGCTTATCCATCGTTACCGCCATTGCAATCACGCGTGAAAGATAGCGATAAGTTCTCGGATAAGTATCATAAGTCGGGAATTGGGTAAAGAACACAGCCTGAGCCACCCAGCCCTCACGCACCGGAGTAACGCCGAACGAACGACAGATTCTTTGAACTTCCGATTCGCCGAAATTTATCTCGTCCATAGTTTCGGCTTTCAAAATAATCGTCATTGAATATTCGCATAAGGACTGATAATTATTGTCGCTATCATCAATCGCCGCCAAAGCCTGAGAATATTGTTCAACCACCCCCGGCGAGAAACTGGTCATCGTTGCCATTCTTTGTTGTTGCATCAAAAGAAGTCTTGCCTGCGAACGGAATATCGGACGAATATTATGCAAAATAATCATCTCGCAATCGATAGCATTAAGCGAATATATCATACTTTCATCCATAGTATCGCCGGTAGCTCTGATACCGATTGCAATCTCATAAAGCTCTTTTTTTCCGGAGAAAAATTTGATAATACCCTCTTCGTCAGTAAAATGAATATGGTCGGCAGTCAACATTTCGCAAAGTCTTACACCCTCGGCATTACGAACTTTTGGGAGTGGTTTTGAAATCGGACTGCATATTTGCGAAAACAAATAAAAAGGACTATCTTCGGCAGAACTTTCTTCAGTTTCATACATCGGACTGACATTGTATTCTCCAAGCGTTGAAATCAAACTTTGCGAAGCATAGTTCAAATCTTTCAAGGCATCTTTCCTATCGACAACCGACATAACGACATAGTGCTTATTGGAGTAAACACGGCTCATATTACTGAACCAAACCTGAGAAATCGTATCAAGAAGGGCATTATTAAAATCCCGTTTTTCTTTTTCGAGCGAAATTCTGTCGCGTACGGTAATCACTCGACAAACCACCTGCATATTAGCCATATCGTCAATCCACGATTTTCTGGCTTCCATCATTGAATAAACTTTTTCAGCAGTGGCGGAAGACAAATCCACACCTTCCAACCTAAAGACACGTGCATAAGAATTATTGCTACATTGGATTGTAACACCGTCGGACATCAATTTCGCAAACGGCAGAAAATCTGAAACGCGTGATTCTCTAGGTTGAGGCAGAACCCAGCTACCAAATCTGGTGGCTAGCAAAACCGCAAAAGCCGCTGCCGAAACAATACCGATTAAAGCAATAATAACCTCAATATTACTGAGGCCACGCACAAAGATACTGAAAAAATCCTGCTCACTCATGGCTCAAATTTGTTTCCTTTCACCTCATAGAGGTTAGTTGTCTTCTTATACGTTTGCCCAAATGCCTGCATCATAGTCGATAAATGCGGCTCTCTTTGACCGGCAACAACCAATGCTCCGTGAGCCAGAATAATACTCACAACAAAAGCCAAAGGGTTCATATCGGCAACTCCTATTCCCATAAACAACATCGGGAACTGGATACCTAAATTTATTATGGCAGGTACGAACGGAGCAAATAAAAACTTAGGAGGCTGAGCTACGGCTTTTAAAATATAATCCCTCATCTCAATCTCCCAAGTTTAACAGACAATTTTGCGACAACATCGTCATCGCGAGATGATTGTAACGCAATATTGGTTAATTGATGGTAAAAATATTCGTCATGTTTTAAAATTAATTCATTTTTATCGGCAACAAAGCGCTTCACAAACCGCTCTGTTTCTTTCAAAATATCTTGTCTTTGCAGCTCTTGCGAATTACCGGAAGCAATTTTTTCGATTTCTTCTTGTCCAAGTTTTTTTGCAAGTTCGGGCTTTTTTTCATAAAGTTCTTCAATTTTTTTAAGTTTTTTTAATATGATATCGTTGGAATTATTGAGCATATAAAGATTAGTCGTTTGTTCATTGGCCGTAGCCTTGGCATCGCCTTTATTCTCGACCTCTAAATACGCAAAAGCATGAGATATAAAAGAACAAAAAACAAAAGAAACGACTAATAATAACCTCATCTTTAAACCTCTAATGTCCACTACTAAACGTATCGACAACACCCGAAATAAAGTCTGTTGACCCGCTGGTATCGAAACCGCTTATCGGAGCAATTTCTCCCGGTTTTGCCCGCACCCATGTAATTGCTGCTGTCATTGACGTTAAGAAAAAAGTGCTGATAGCAATATATGCAAAAGTTTTCCAACTGATTTTATTAAACATTGCCGCTACCGCAAAAGCAATCAAGCCCAAACCGGCTATAATATAGCCAACCTTTTGGAGGTTATTGCCCAAATTTCCGGCACGCAAAGCGAGTTCATCAAAAACATCTCCGGCATAGGCATCTCCGGCAAAAACCAACGCTCCGAGTAGGAGTAAAAATTTTAAGATTCCGTACTTTTTCATCTTTTTTCTCCTTTCACGCTCACTTTGTCGGGACAATTTTATCAAGAAGTTCAGATATTCCGAAACCGCTGTATCCGTCCATACCTTCGCCGGCGAACATATCAGCACCCTGGTTAGGATCACCTGAAGCCGCCAAAGATATAATCAATACACCGAGCATAATTGCCGCCAACCATTTCCAGTTAAAATTACCGAACATACCGGCAATACAAACACAAGCCAATCCGATTGTTGCCGCCGGATAGATAATTTTCACGATTCCCTGAAAGATATTGTTTCCGGCTGTTTGTAAAGATTCAAAAACCGCGTATGCGTCCGTTGTATAGAAAAATAGTGAAACAACCAAGAAAAGTGTGCACTTATTCTCTTTTACGAAACTATACAACATTTTCCCTATTTTTTTATACAACATCACTGCCTCCCTTGGGTTTCAAGGAGCGGAGAGCTTCCGCTCCTTATTAAATTCCCTGTTAAAATACTTTATGTATTAGTCATAATCACCGATTACACCGCCTGCGGCACCAGGTCCGGAACCTAAAGTATCATTAAATTTACTTCCCGAAGCACCTTCGGTATTGGCAGCATAGTTAACGATAGCACCGGCAGCGGCAACAACTGCCAAACCGAATGCCAATGCTGCAAACCACGGCCATTTTACCTTACCGAAAATAGCTTGGAATGCCAAAGCAACCAAACCGAAACCACCGATAACGAAGATTATCATTTTGGCATTTCGGAAAAGTTCAACCAGTTTTTCACGAGCTGATTCAAAAACCGAAGCGGCATAAGAACCATCAATCATTACGAGCGTAAACAAAAGTGTCATCGCCATAATGCTTAAGATATTATTTTTAAAGAATTTCATTTTGTTTCTCCTAATAAATTTGACCTTACACTTATATATTATCGCATTTTTTATAAAACTTCCAGCTTTTTGTGTAGTTGTTAACATATTGTTTTTACAACAAAAAAAGCCTTGTAACAAAAAATTCATAATTATATTCGTGCAACATACGAACTTTTTTCTATCACTAATTGGTAAAAAAATTGATAACGTTATATGGAGATTTTCACACATGTCATTCCGAGGAGCTTTTTTTATATTGTCATTCCGAGGAGTTTTTTTTATATTGTCATTCCGAGGAGCTTTTTTTATATTGTCATTCCGAGGAGCCGCAAGGCGACGTCGGAATCTCCTCAAACAAGCGACTCATTCAAAAAAAATCATCTGTTATTTATGACCTACATGCCACGAAAAACAAAAAAATTTCGCCATTAACTCTATTTTAACATAATGAGATGTATCCTTGCCGCAAGGGAAAGGGCATTTTTATGTCTGTTTCTTGGATTTCAGGCACTTTGAAACGAGGATTCTTATGCCTAATTTTGGAATAAAATGCTTCTTGGGAAGCTTTATTTTCTCTCTTTTGGCGGTTTTTGCCGCTACCAGAGGGTATTATGTGTTGACTGAAGATAACCCTCAGCCGCAATCCCAAAGTTTTGCCGAAATCAAAGATATTGAACTGTTTGCTCAGAATGAAGAGTCCGACAAGATTTATGAAAAATTTAAGTCATTATCGTCGCCGTCGCAGGTTCAGGTTCCTCTCAACGATGAAGTTTCCGATGAGGTTTCCGAGGAATTAAATGAAGAATACGACGATATCAGCGACACCTTAGCCTTTGACGGCGAGCAAACCGGCGACATAATTTATGATCCGGACGAAGAAGAAGCTCCTTCAAATGCTTCGCAAAAACACAATGATGAAACCAGAAAAGAATTAGCATCAGCTGAAGAACAAATACTCGAAAACGATAAAGATTCCGATGAGTTGATAATTGCCGATGCTTCGGAAGCACCGCAATTTATAATTCCGCTGAAGCACAATTTCGGCACCACTTCCATCAGCGGCACTTCTGTATCCTCAAGCACGGAAAACGGTCCGACCGCTTTAGCTTCACAAAACGTAAATGCACAAGCGCAAATCAAGAACAATACCGATATTGAGACAAATCCTTGGGAAACAGCCGAAGTAGGCAATCGCTATATAACAAAGAATAAAATGAACGAATTCGAAAAAGAGCATAAAGAGGACATGGCTGCTTTAGATAAAGAAAAGAACAGCGAGGCCAAATCGGAAAATGAAACAAAGGTAGCTTATAAAATGGTTAAAAACATTTTGATACCGATACCTGATGAAATTGCCAATGATGAGAATCTAACGCCTCAGCTTTCATATTCTGCGAAAAACAAAAAAATTGATGCCAATTTGAAGAAAAAACAATCGCAGGAAAATACCCTTAAAGGAAGCCAAACAACTTCGAAACAGACGGAAAAAATAGATGACGCTCAGTCAAAAAGCTTAACCGACAGTATAACCGATTGGTTTGCTCAAGGCAATAAGAATAAGGAAAAAATAAATATTGTCGCTCAAGACGATGAAAGCTCAAAAACAAGCGATGAACAATCTGATGAAGATTATGATGATGACGATGATGAAGGTAATGCTTTCAGCCGTTTATTAGGCTTAAAAAAGAAGAAAAAGAATACAAAAACCATAATTCCGTCAGAGCTTAAACTTTCTTTCCAACCGAACCGCGCCGAAATTTCCGGACAAACATTGGAATGGCTACGAGCTTTTTCCCAAAACGCCGTAAAAGACGACGATGTAATGGTTGAAATTCGTATAGACGGTTCATGTTCTTATGAATTACAACAAAAGCGATTGAACCTTTTATACACAATTTTTGCAAATAATGGGGTAAATTATGATAAAATTAACATAATTTTTACCGCTAGAGATCCAAACTCATTTATTATTAGGAATGTGAAATATGCCGCGGAAAATACAAAGGACAAAGCTGAAAACAAACGCAGCGGTCCATGGTATTGAAACGGTATTGAGAATTTAACCTGTAGCAATAGGAAAAGATTATGATAAAAAAATATGAAACAAAAACATCTTTCAGTCTTTTGGGAATGATTGTTTGTTTATTTATGACTTCCGGATGTGCGCGCGATATCAATGCCGCCGGCACACAATGCGCTGACGGAATCTGTACCAGCAACAGTGATTATACTGCCGTTTGCCAAGAAACCCCTGACGGATACAGTATTTGCAACGAAGCTGCACCTCAAGGAGTTAATTACACCAGAACGGCTGCCGACTTTAGAGAATACGGAGAGAGAACACCTCGGGATTATCGCATAACCCAAGCCGGAGCAGGCAACAATATGTCTGCCGTCGTAAGACCGACCATTGAGGATGAGGTTGTTGATTATGAAGCTCAGGTTATAGCTCAACAAAGCGTTCCTCAACCTGCAGCGACACCTGCGCAGCAGGCAGCTGCGGCGCTTAATCCTAATCCTAATCCGGTTCCGGTAAATTATCAGCAACAACCACAGACAACTGAAAATAATAGCGAAGCAAAGGAATTAGTAAAAGATTGGCTTGCCGAAGAAGGTCAGAGTTTGAAAGAACTGCTAACCGCATGGAGTGAAGAAGCAGGATGGAGATTGATTTGGAAAACCAATCGTAACTATACCCTTAATGCAGGAGCAATGTTCAGAGGAAACTTTGCCGACGTATCGTCAGCATTGGTAAGAGCCTTTGCTCGTGCGAGACCGGCTCCGATTGCAACATTTTATAAAGGAAACCGCGTTTTAGTGATTGAAACAATGGAGGACGAAAATGCGTATGACTAATTGGTATAAATTTGGAATTTTAGGAATTTTAGGGATTCTCGTTGCATGTTCCGTTTCTCCGGAACTTGATGCCGAGATGGCCAATCAGGCAAAACAAGCTTCTGATTTGAAGCAGAAATCTGCCGTTCCGGGTGAACCGATTCCCGATGATGTCGTCAGAGTAAAAAATGATATTTGGCTCGGCGATACCAGTAAGATTGAGTTTGAAGGCGAACCGATTCCGGCATATTTGGAAAAAGAAGACGGTATTACCCTTATCAGCAACCGCCCGATTACGTTGTATGAAATCGGCAGCATGATAAGCAAAATCACATCCATTTCGGTAAGATATGCCCCTGAGCTGGAAAGCACGGCGATTTCGGCTGCAGACAGCAATCCTCCGGAGATGAAAGATCTCGGTGCGCAATGGACCGATTCCACAAAGATGATTGTAAACTACAAAGGACCGATGAGCGGTTTATTGGATGAAGTAGCCAATCGCTTTTCAATTTGGTGGAAATATGATAGAAATGAGCTTTATTTCTATAAATATATAACAAAGACATTTACCATTTATTCTTTACCTACCAATCCGTCTTTAAGTGTTTCCGTCGGCGGTTCCGGCGGTTCATCCAGCATCAGCCAGAGTAGCTCTGTTGATGGTTTGGATATGTGGGCAAATATTGAAAGTACCATCAATGCAATGGTGACGTCGGATGCGAATTTAGTAATTGACAAAGGTAACGGAACCATTTCATTGACCGCAACTCCAACTGACATCAGACGCGTTGCTAAATATGTCAACGAGCAGAATGCCCGCTTATCGAAACAAGTTGCCATCAGTGTAAAAGTTATTCAAGTTAACATCAAAAACTCTGATCAATACAGCTTAGATTTGGATGCGGTATTTAAGGCTCGTGGTTCAATTAAAGACATAACCGGCGCAACTACTGCAACAGCCGAAAGCCCTATCAGTTCTTTGACGATGGGTATCAGCTCTAAGCGTTGGAGCGTTGATGCGGCAATAAATGCTTTGTCGAGTGAAGGTCAAACCAATTTGGTTACCAGCGGTACCGTAACGACGATGAACAACAAGCCGGCACCGATTCAGGTAGTTAAAACACAAAACTACGTATCACAGATTACCAAAACCAACAGCGGTGACAGTGATAACTATGATATTTCGGTTGATACCGAAGAAATCGAAACCGGTTTCACGATGGGCGTATTGCCGAGAGTCTTGGATCACGGTCGTATTTTGATGTTCTTTAACCTGACATTATCCGACTTGCTTGCTTTGGATAAAGTAAATGTCGGCGGCAAATCTGGTTCATCCGGTGGAGATGATGAGGGTGGTGATGAAGGCGATGACGATGATGAAGGCGACAGCGAATTCATTCAAAACCCTGTAATCGAAACCCGAGGCTTCACACAAGAAGTAGCTATGAAGTCTGGCGAAACATTGATTTTGGCAGGTTACGAGCGTGTTGAAAACACCATCGATAAAAAAGGTGTAGGCACACCGGAAAACAACCTTTTAGGCGGTTCTTCAAGTGCCGGCAGAGACAGAACAATTTTGGTTATCATGTTAACACCGGTTGTTTTGGAATCTCCGCTCTCGCCTGAATCGAGAATGAATTAGAAAATGGGAGAAAACCAGTGGCAGAAGATCAAGTAGAAGAAAAAGCATGGAAGTCCACCTTCACGGAAGGTGGTACGACCTATGCGGCGAGTTTGTTCTGGCAGCCGTTACTGAATGAAAACAATCCGTTATCCGAAGTAAAGGAAGCCGCAGAAAATATTTTGGAAGGCGCTGATCTTTATGTTACGCGTAAGGGCAAATCTTCTCAGTTTGGTCTTGCTGCCTCCAGCCAAGGTTTTACAAAAGGCCTTCCTTCCGCGGCCATAGCACTCGTATCAAGTCTCGGTTCAATAACCTCGTTTTTGGGTGTATTTAAGGTAGATACCGGATGGTGGTATATCTGTTATCGTAATGACGTTATTCTTTCCGATGGTGATACCTTATTTGTAGATGAAAAAGAGGCTAAAGACCAATTTATTTCGATGTTGGCGGTACCGGACTGGGATGTTCTGTTTGCTCCGAAAGAATGGGGCATTGAAGACACAAATCCTGATCCTTTAAGCAAGTACATCAGCAAAGGTGTTCATACAAAACTCGACAAGATTAACGCATCCAACGACACTTTGATGCTGGCGGCAATTATTGTCGGTTTTGCCATTATTCTCTGGTACGGATACACCAGTTTGCAAAGCATGCTGTTTACCGCGCCCGAAAAACCGATTATTGCGCCTGTGGAACAGGTTGAAGCCGAAGTTGTTCAGCAGGCTCCGGAAACAAAACCGTGGGAAGAATTGTCGAACCCGATTGATGTCATGAAAAATTGTTATGAAGCGACCAAAAAAGCCGTAGAAATAGTAACACCGGGATGGCATATTGAAGGAATTACCTGTAACAAAAAAGGACTTGTTACCTCGTGGAGACGTGAACTGGGAAGATTAACATGGATGGATCAGGCCCTTGAAACATCAGGAGTACGATTGACATCAAAAGTCATATCCGAAGACGGTAACACCTTTATGGTAACGATTCCGGTTGATAAAGTATCCACACTTAATTCCCCGCCGGAATTTAAGCCGGAGGACTTAAACAATATCATCAATGATATCAATCAAACTTTAAACATAAATATCAGCACTACCCAAAAGACATGGACATCACCGAGAGGCAGTGTTTACAATGTCATGGGATTTTCAATAACATCAAACAACGATCCGTTGATATGGCTTGAATTTCTTATGAAATTTTCCGGTTTGACAATTAACGAAATTACATATAATATCAACAACAGATCTTGGACTTACAATGGAGAGATTTATGAGTTATAATTTGAAAAATAAAGCCGTAGTAATATTTGCCATCGCATTTTCGCTTTCATTAGCGTTGGCCGGCAATGTCAAAGCTGAAGAAGAAGTTGCCGAAGCAGCGGTTACGGTTGAAGAACAGCCTGTTGAAAATGTTCAAGAGGCAATCCCTGCTGAAGATGATCCGTTCGGTATTGAAGATACACCGGAAATTCAGGACAGTGAAATTCCCCCTGCCGAAACGGCTCCGGCGCCTGCGCCTGAACCTGTAAATAACGGTATTGCGCCTGCGGAACAGAGTTTTCCTGAATTTAACGGTATGCCGGAAGATGTTATCGGTTCTAGCGATGATGCAAGCATGGGATTGGCTGAAGCTAATGTAGATCCGGAAACTCCTAAAACTCCGATTGAAAAATACGGAAACACGATTCTTTCAAGAGTTGATAACGAATTGTTCAACCAGATGTCTGAAATTGAAAAACAGACAACCTTGCTCAATTTGGAATTAAAACGCGAGGAAGTAAAGAACCGTATTGAAGCCTTAAAAGCTCAACGTGAAAAAGCCAAGCAGGAAGAACTTGATCGTCAAGCTGCTCGCGAAAAACAAGCTCGTGATGAAGAGTTAAAGCGCCAGAAAGAACTTTTGCGCGAACAGATGCGCTTAAAAGAAAAAGAGATGGAGCTTGAAAAGATAAGACAAGCTAAGATTTTGAGCGCTTATATGAATGAAATGCTCGTATCCAACCAACAGTGGGTTGAGACTAATGCCAAGCTTTCGGCACAAATTAAGAAACTCCAAGACGAGCGTATGGCTATTTTGGCAGAAAACGATGCCCGTATGGAAAAAATCGGCAACAGAGTGCTTATAACCGCTCAGAATGCCGAGGATACCCGCGTTGCTTATGAGAGAAAAATTTCCTCTTTCAATAAGCAGATTGAGGAATTGAAACAAATAATCAAAGATAAAGATGCAGCTTTGGCAAACATGGCAGAAAATGGTGGTTCTTCGGATAATCCGTTTGCCGCAACCGAATACATCGACGAAGATACCGTAGATATGTCCAAAGAATATGCCATTATGGATATAACCGGAAAAGGCGATAATATTGTTGCCAAGCTTGTAAGTCAAGACGGCACGACATTTACCGTACGTAAAGGTTCTATTTTGAAAGGCGGCGAAGTTGTTGTCAGCATTACCGATAAGATTATTACCTTTGAAAATCACGGAGCAAAGAGTTATCTTTATACCGGAGGTACGGTAATGCAATATGAGCCAACAGAAGCGTTTAACGATGCAACAAAGACACCTGAAGTTGCAGTAGGAGCTCCGGTTAAAGTACAGGAAATCCGCAATGTCAGAGGAGCTACTCCTAACAGCAACTCATCAACCTTAAAGAATGCCGTTGATAATGCGGTAAATATGCCGCCACAGATAAATGAGAAAACCAAGCGTTCTTCTTCGACCTCTGTTTCATCGTCCTCGAAGTCAAATACCTCTGCTTCGAATACTGCAACAACGTCATCATCATCGTCATCCTCAAACAAAGGAATAGCCTCTTTCAGTCAGGGGATGATGGTAAAATAAAGTAAGATACCATGGCAGAAGATAATTTGGTAGAAGAAATTTTAGACACGGACGAAGCCGAAAATATAAAAAAGTCGGCGAGTCCGCGTCCCGCTTTGCAAGAAAAACCCAAAACATCCGGCGATATTCAGCAGGATGAAGAGGATAACAGCAAGGGAAATATTTTTGAAAGTCTTTTTGCCAACGGAAATACTTTAGTAACAGCCGAAAAGGGCGAGCTTGCCATCGACAGCGAAACCCGCCGAATGGTTGCTTTGTTCTCGGACGGAACTTATCTGGTTGATGCAGCTCACCGTTTTGACGGTAAGGTATTGAACTTTACCTCCATTGCCCGCAGAAGAAAATTTCAGATTTTTCCTCCGGAATATGTGTCAGCGCAAGAAATTGCCGCAATATACGCATACGCCGAGCGCGGAATGGGACAGATTGATATTTCTCCGGAAGAAACCGAAGAATATCAAATGCAGATTGACTTTTTGAGTGTTATTAACCGTGCCGCCTCAAAAAAAGTATCCGACGTACACATTGTCGTTGCCGATTCAACATTGGTTATGTTCAGAATGGCAGGTATGATGGAACGTGAGCTCGAATATTCGAAAGAATGGGGAGAAGCGTTTGTTCGTGCAGCTTTTGCATCAGCTGATATTTCCGATGCCAACTACGCCCAAAATGAATTTCAGGGCGCACAAAAATTAGGTTCGACACCTTTGCGCGGCACCAACGGAAAATTAAAACTTCCGCATAACGTATTGGCTATTCGTTTACAATTTAACCCGGTTGCTTTCGGTTCGCAATATCTGGTAATGCGTTTGTTGTATGCCGACGATAATCCGAACGGAAACGGCGATTTGAAGGGATTGGGACTGGGCGATCGAGAAATAAATATGTTTTATCGTTTGCGGGCAAATGCGATAGGACTTAATATTATTGCCGGCCCGACAGGTTCAGGAAAATCTACTACTTTGCAGCGTAATATGATTAAGCTGATTCAGGAACACAATAACGAGATTAACGTTATCACGGTGGAAGATCCACCGGAGTATCCGATTCCCGGTGCAAGACAAATGCCTGTTACCAATGCCAATACCGAAGAAGAAAAAGATGAGGAATTTACCAAAGCCTTATCCGCAGCACTTCGTTCCGACCCTGACGTCATGATGGTCGGTGAGATTCGTTCGCTTTCGGCGGCAGGCCTTGTGTTCAAGGGCGCCTTGTCCGGACACAGCGTTTGGACGACACTGCACGCCAACTCGGCACCGGCGATTATTACCCGTTTACGTGATATGGGTGTTCAGCCGTATATGCTTTGTGATCCTGAGCTGATTAAAGGACTGATTTCTCAACGTTTGTTCAGAAAGCTTTGTCCTTATTGTCGAATTTCGGTAAAAGAGCGTATGCTTGACCCTTCTTTTGAACGCCTTAAGACAGCCCTCGGCGATTATGGAATTGAAAACACCTATTTAAGAGGTCCGGGATGTAAAAATTGCGGACACAAGGGAGTTATCGGCCGCATGTCGGTACCGGAAATCATTATTCCGGATGCCAATTTATTAAAGATGTTGGTCGAAGGCGATACCAAAAATGCGATTGATTACTGGATAAGCGAGCTTAATGGTCGTCCGCTCCGCGAAGCTGCAATTGAACGTATGCTTAAAGGAATGATTGACTTGGATGAAGTCGAACGCTGGTGCGGTTTATTGGATCAACGTCCTATTTATTAGAAGGAATGAACGATGCCTGAAATAAAAAAGATTAGTGCCTTTAACAGAGCTTTAAGAGGAAGCACCAATAAATATGTTGCTTCAATAGCAAAAGCTTTTTCCATGATGTCGAACAAACGACGCCTGAAAATATACCGCAAATTGGCAGCCCTATTAAAAAACAGGTTTTCTTTGATGAATTCCCTTGATATGATATACAATGGCTTATCTGATGAAGGAAAGAACCCGTATGATCCGATGGCGATTGCAGTCAGTTCGTGGGGACGTGCTCTGCAGGAAGGTTTACCGTTCTCCGATGCCTTAAAAGGCTGGGCTCCTAACCGCGAACGCCTTATGTTGTCGGTCGGTGACGTTTCCGACTTGGAGAGTGCGTTATTAAACCTTATTAAGGTGGCGGAAGGTTCAACCCGAATGATTCGCCCGATTTTAAGCGCCATTACATACCCGTCATTCTTGTTAATGATGTCGGTTTTGATTTTGTATGCCATCGGTGTCTATATGGTTCCGCCGATGCTTGATGCCGCACCTAACACTAAGTGGACCGGAACGGCAAAAACTTTGATTAACTTGTCGGAGTGGATTCAAGTAAACTGGCTGACGGCATTTTCAATACTTCCGGCCATCGGCTTGCTTATTTACCTTACCATCGGAATTTGGACCGGTCCGTTAAGGGTAAAATTTGATCGTTTTCCACCATGGTCCTTATATAAGATTTTTACCGGTATTACTTGGCTTTTAGCCTTATCAGCCTTAGTAAAAGGCGGTGTTCCGGTTTCGGTAGCTTTAACTTCTTTAAAGCGTGATTCCAACCGTTATTTGGTTGAGCGTATTGATAGCGCTCTCGACCATATTAAAAACGGTGAAAACTTAGGACAAGCCTTAGATAAAGCCGGCAAAGAGTTTCCGGATAAGCAGATTATTTCCGATTTGAAGATTTATTCCGAGTTGGATAACTTCGAAGAAGCCTTAGATAAACTGGCGAATGAATGGTTGGAAGAATCAGTATACATCATCGAACAACGTTCCGAAATTATGAACATGATTGCGATGCTGACCGTTTCCGGTATTATTGCATGGGCGGTGTTCGGAACATTCGATATGCAAGATCAGATTACCAGTGCCATGGGCAAAGGCGGCTGATATGCACATAAACCTCGCACACTTAAGAAACAACGGATACTTCGGAGCGATAGTTGTTGCCGGTATGATTGCGGCATTTGCCTTGCTCACCTACTTTATTTTTCATGATCCCTATAAAGATTTACATACGCGGATATTTGAAATTGCCGGAAAAGTGAACAATTACTACCGCGAAAAACCGAATTACTGGAAGCTTTCAACTACAAGCGCCACCGAAGACAATCTGTTGGGCGATATCCGTGAGGAGTACCCACAGTATGATTTCACAATCGGCCGCGGCGCAAACGGCGATACCCTTTTGCCTAGCGATGTGTCGTTTGATATTGCCTTAAAACATTTAAGCAAATCGGCGTGCATATCTTTAAGCGAATACGAAATAGATGAATCGCAACGGCTTTCTTTATTAAAAATTTCGATTGTTACGGCTGATAAAACGACCGAATTTTCATGGGGCGAGGAGCCGAAATTACCGGTTGAACGCTATGCCGCCCGAAATATTTGCGCCAATGCGGAAAACACTCTCATCTGGTCATTTCAATAAGTTCAATACTTCATCACAACAAAACCCTTTTTTACTGTCATTGCGAGTAGGCGCTTTGGCACCGACGTGGCAATCTCCTTCGTTTATACTCGTCATTCCGAGAAAGAGCCGTCAGGCTCTGACGTGGGAATCTCCTTAAACAAAGTACTCTCCCCCGTTTTATGTATGTCATTCCGAGGAGGGCGAATGCCCGACGTGGGAATCTACTTCAACATGCGACTCATGCAATAAATAGAAAAGTCATCCCTATTTTTTGCCCTCAAAGGCAAAAAATTCAAGGGATCTTCAAATTAATTTATTCCCTAAGACACTGAATCTTACTTTATTTTTGCCAGCAGCGGTGAGTTAATTTTCACCGCTGTTTGCGACAATTTTACCGCACTCAAAATATCTTCTTTTGCGGTTTCGAATTGGTTCTCATTTTGACAGCAAACAAAACACAGCGGCGTTTTTTCATCTACATAGTCGCCGATTTGCGCAAAATCCGTAAATCCGGTCGCTAAATCGAGCTTTTCGCCAAACACCGTACGGCCGCCGTGCATTTTAATAACGGCGACACCGATTTTACGCGTATCCATCGCCGCGACATAACCGGCTTGAGCGGCATAAATCGGCTTAATAAGTGCGGCGTGCGGCAAATATTTATCCGCATTTTCCACAAAGTCAACAGGCGCCCCCAAAGCCGAACACATCTTTGCAAAATTTTCCAAAACCCGACCTGAAGAAATCGCTTGTTCAAACTTTGAGAAGGCTTCTGATTTATCTTTAAATCTTCCGCAAGAAATCAACAATTCCGCACCTAGGGCAAAAGTAACTTCTTTCAGGCGTGAATCAACCGGCAAACCTTGCAAAAAATCCAAGCTTTCTCTTATTTCCACCGCATTTCCGACATTTTTGCCCAAAACCTGATTCATATCGCTGATAAGTGCACTTGTTTTAGTCCCCGCCATATTGGCAACATCAACAATCGAACGAGCCAAAGCGCAAGCATCTTCAAAATTACCCATAAACGCTCCGTTTCCGCACTTCAAATCCATAACCAGATATTCCAATCCGGCAGCAAGTTTTTTTGATAAAATCGAAGCCGTAATCAACGGGATTGATTCAACGGTTGCACAAACATCGCGGATAGCATAAATTTTCTTATCGGCCGGAGCCAAATCGGCAGTTTGCCCGATAATTGCACAACCTACGTTTTTTACAACTTTTCGAAACGTATCATCATCTGCCTGAGTATTATACCCCGGAATTGCTTCCAACTTATCAATCGTGCCTCCGGTATGCCCTAAACCGCGACCGGCAATCATCGGCACATAAACATCAAAAGCCGCCAAAAGCGGAGCTAAAATCAGACTTACTTTATCCCCTACTCCGCCGCTTGAATGTTTATCGACAATCGGCTTATCAAAACCCTTCCAATTCAGTGTTTTTCCCGAATCTCGCATAGCCAGAGTCAAAGCGGTTGTTTCCTTACTGTTCATTTTATTGAAGAATACAGCCATAGTAAAAGCGGCAACCTGTCCGTCATCGACTTTTTTCTCCGCCATACCTCTGATAAATTCGCCGATTTCCCGAGCCGAAAGTTCAAATCCGTCGCGTTTTTTTCTGATAATTTCCTGAGGCAGCATAAACATTCTCCTTAATATTTTTCCAAAAATTTTTGAATCAGAACACTGAGTTTTTTACCGGCAATTGCAACTTTTTCCAACACATCGTCATGAGATTGAGTTTCATCTGAAATACCGGTTCCCAGATTTGAAATAACAGAAAAACCGATAACATCCATACCGGCATGCACGGCAGAAATAACTTCGGTAACGGTGGACATTCCGACAGCATTGGCGCCCAAAAATTTGAACATTTTAATTTCACTCGGAGTTTCAAAATTCGGCCCTAAAGTCATCAGATAAATACCCTCATACAAATCGATATTTTCCTCTAGCGCCACCTCTTTGATTTTTTTTCTCAAGCTGACATTATACGCATGCCCCATATCCGGAAAATAAGGTTCTTTATGCGGTCCGATAAGCGGATTTTTACCGCTCAAATTTATATGGTCGGTAATCAGCATAATACTTCCGGCCGGCATACCGCGATAAAGCGAAC
Source organism: uncultured Rhodospirillaceae bacterium (assembly GCA_900318605.1). GTDB lineage: Bacteria > Pseudomonadota > Alphaproteobacteria > RF32 > CAG-239 > RUG410. The sequence continues at coordinate 27,960 of ONLJ01000070.1, forward strand.
CGGCGGCATTGGTAACAATCAAAGTTTGAACACCCAATTTTTTCAAAATTTCAATAAAATGATAAATCAACTGCGGCGAATGACCTTCATAAAGATGCACTCTCCCCTGAAGACACAGAACCGTGTGCTTACCGATATTACCGATATAAAGACACCCCTGGTGTCCCTTGACGGTCGGCACCGGAAATTCAGGAATATCGGCATAATTTATCTTTATCGGATTAACCAAGACATTGGCCAAATCGCCCAATCCCGAACCCAAAATAATTCCGACATCAGGTTTTCTGTCTTTCAAGATATTCTGCAAATATTCAAGTGCTGTCTGCATATTAAAAATCCTTTGCTGAAAAATTTTGCGGCAAAAGTTCCGAAAGTTTGAAAGTTTTGATATTTCCGTTGATATCCGCACTGTATATAAGTGTGTTTTCATCGGCAAACTCGGCAATTTTCTGTAAGCAATTACCGCAAGGCAAAATTCTCGCGGTATCGGCAACAATCAAAATTTCCCTGATTATTTTTTCTCCGGCCGCAATCATTGCCGATATTGCACCGGCTTCGGCACAAGTTCCACAAGGGAAAGAAGCATTTTCAACATTACAACCGGCAAACACATTTCCTTTAGCGCTTAAAATACAAGCACCCACTTTGAATTTCGAATAAGGAGCATAAGCATTTTCACGGCATTGGACGGCGATGCTGTATAAATCGGAACTTTTGTGCATTTTTATCCCCTTTTTAGTGAAAAAAAATGTTGATTTATTATCTCATAATATTATACATTAAAGTTAAAGATAATCTTAATATTTTTTTGGGAGTTCCGCCTTGATTAAAAAGATAATTCTGGTAATATTGCTTTTAATAATTTTGGCTTTCGGGGGATTGGTATTTTACGTTTCCACAATGGACTGGAATAAATATAAAACCGACATTGCGGAAAAGTTCTCCGAGTTAACCGGAAAAGATATTGACATCAAGGGGGCCATAAGCGTTTCTTTATTACCACAACCGAACATGAAAGCGCGCAGCGTATCGATTTATAATCGCGGAGATAAAACAAATGCCCTTGCGAGCGTAAACAAAATGGATATGTCGGTATCACTTCTTTCGATATTGAGCGGCACACCAGATATTAACTCTCTATCCTTATCAGATGCCGAGATTTGGATTGAACAGGATGAAAACGGACATTTGAACTGGTCGCCGTCAGGAAAAGATACCGCCCTAAAGACGGAAAAAACCAATTTACGCAGTTTGAATTTACAAAATGCCGATATTCATTATGAAAACAAATCGGCTGATTTGAAATTCGATTTTAAGGACATAAATGCCGAAATTCAAGCAAGTGCGATAGACGGTCCGTACCGCATGGACGGAAATTTTATCAGAAACAATGACCACTTTGCAATAGCCGTCGGAATCGGTAGTTTATCGAGTCTCGACGGAATAGAAACCAACTTCAGTATTTCACATCCGGCATCGGAAAGTTTTCTTCGTTTTGATGGTATTTACAATCCGCAGGAACATAACATAAAAGGCGATTTTTCCGGCGGTTCTAAAAAACCTGCACACTTTATAAACAACCTTACCGCGATGAAACTGATGAACACAAAAAATGAACAGGAGTTACAATTTTCAAGCGGTGTGGAAATTGATAAAGACATGATAAAACTTTCGAGTTTTGTTACCAAATACAGTGATGATATTGAGGGTTCCGGTTCCTTAACATATCCTCTGACGACGGAAGGAAATAAAAATCGCAAAATAGATTTGAAATATGAATTTCTGAATTTGGATATCCGCCACTTCATTCCGGCCGTCAAAGCCGAATATCAAAAATTCAAAGATGAAGGCGGGGTATATATTCCGGATACCAAATTTGATATAAAAGCCGATTTAGCGGCAAAACATGTTGATATAAACGATGCCGATTCTGGCTATCTGGAAAATGTTACCTTAAAAGCAAATTGGAAGGATAACATTTTCACGATTGACGAATTTTACGCTAACGGAGCCGGTGATACGGCAATTAGCATATCCGGTGATTTGCGTGAAGAAAACACCCGTCCGAAATATTTCTTAAAAAATTCGCTCATCAGCACTGACTTTTTATCTTTCATCAACTCTTTCGGCGCGAACTTAAAATCGTACGTACAATCTTCTTATCATAATGCCAAATTTGACTTTTCCGTAATCGGAGATGACAGTAGTTTCAGCACCGAAAACGCCGAATTTTCAATGGATAAAACAAAACTCAATGTTGATTTATCAGCTTTATTTATCTTAGAAAATCCCAATTTTTCGCTTAAAACGGTTACCGAAAATTTCAATTTTGATAACTACCTTCCGATCGATAAGGAAAAACGAAGTTTTACCGAGCAGATAGAAAATGATTTTGCTGAAATATCGGTTTTGAAAAATTGGAATTATACGATAGATTTTAAGGCTGATAATGCCGTATTTCGCAGCACTCCGATAACATCGTTGGCAATCAAAATAAGAAATGATAAAGGCATCTTATCCGTTGACGAGCTATCGGCAAAAAAAATTGCCGGAGCAGAGATAAACATATCCGGCATAGCCAATTTAAATGAGGAAGCCCTGACTTTACAGAATTTTATTGTTAGAATAACCAGCGGCAATATCTCCGACTTGATTTCCCAGACAAACTTCAGCGCTCCGTCATGGAAGATTCTTAAATCGAAATCCTTTAAGACGGAAGCAAGCATTGACGGAACTCTCAAAGATTTTCAAATCAACACCAACACGGATATTGACGGGATAACGATGGAATACAGTGGCAACGTCAAAAATGAATCAAAAGTTGCCTTAAACGGAAATTTGATTGTAAAAACCACAAATCTCGGACAGCTTTTCGACGGACTGAACATAGAATCAAAAAATCTTCCGAACAAAAACAGCGCTCTTGATTGCAACGGAGCAGCAGAAATTTCCGCCGATAATTTTTCCTACAATAATTTTAATTGCCTGATAGGGACTTCAAATTACAATGGAAAAATCGTGGTCAAAAATCAAGATGAAGCAAGCAATATCGAAGCGGATATAAATGCCGATGAGTTCAACCTGGGTTATCTCTTTGACTTAAAACCAAGCAAAATAACGGGTTTCAATGCACCGGAAACATCATTTGACAACACCTTTATATCCTATCCTGATTTAAGCCGGGATTTATTGGATTTCAGCCGCTATAAAGGGACTGATATCAAACTTTCGATATCCGCACCGAAAGGCATATTGAAACGCATGACTTTTGAAAATCTGGCTTTTAAGCTGACCAACAAGGATAATATCCTGAAAATTTCCGAAATCAACACTGATTACAAAAAGGCTCATTATATCGGAGAACTGACTTTTTCCTATAATAACCCCGAGTCTCCTTTAATGGAAGGCAATTTGGAATTTACTAATGCCGACATCGGTCTTGTCGGCGGCAGTATTTACATGTTCAATAACGGTATTATCAACGGTAAAACTGCTTTTGAAAGCCGCGGAGCCAGTGTTTATGAAATGTTTTCCACTATATCCGGTAGCATTGATATGAAAGTTGAAAACTTAAATTTCAAAGGCTTTAATTTTGCCGCCATCAAAAATGACATATCTTCACGCAAATATTCCAAAGGGCTCTTTCAAACCATCAGAAACAACCTGCAACAAGGTGAAACCGATTTTGATATGTTTGAAGTAACGATAAAAATGAAAAATGGAAATCTCAGCGTAGAAAATTTGCAATTGAGCAACAGCTCTGCCAAAACCGATGTCGGTTTTGATATTGACTTAAAGAACTGGGAAATAAACAGTAAAATGATTGTTTCGCTGATTGATGCCGGAGATGTTCCGTCGTTTGATGTTTCCTTAAATGGCAGTTTACAAAAACCTTCCTTGGAAATAAACATCGAAGATCTGGTAAAACACTATGATGATTACTGGAAAAAAATCGAAGAAGAAAATAAAGCACAAAAAGAAGCAATGCGTAAAAGTTTAAACGAACAGATGGCCGAAGTTCAAAAAGATGTCTTAAAAGTTTCCGAAGATGTCAGCGCTATAACTCCGCAAATCGAAAGCTATAAACAAAAAAGCAAAAAGGAAGAAATCATTCTTTGGTACGATAGCAAGTTGAAAGAAATCGGTCTGATTAACGAAAATCTTGATGCGATGAAAGCAAAGTCTCACACTCCGGATTATACGGCTGATGACATCTCTTTAATAAAAACCAAAACCGAAAATTATGCCAAGGAGATATCCTCGTGGAGTGATGAAATTTCAAAACGCCATACCGAGGATATTGATTTCAGAATCAACAAGTTGCTGACCGATAAAAGCAATATTGATATAGGCATTCAAAACCTCAAATCGGAATATTCGGAAAAACTCAACACTTATAAAAAGAAGCTCGAAAAAATCAACAAGAGTCATGAATTATCTTCGAATAAAAACCTGAAAGAATTGAGTGAACAATTTGAGAAATTAAGTGATACCATAATCAAAGACAGTTCTGCCTTAAACGAAAAAATGTTGTTGATAAATACCGTTACCGACAGCATGCAAAAAGATGAAGTATTGGATAATGCCGATATCGCCATTAAAAATTTGTCGGATCAATATTCGACGGCAAAAACCCTGCAAAGCAACATACTTGATGAAATAGTTGAAACAGCCGAAAAATTACTCGATAAAGATAAACTCGACAAGCAAAAGAGTTCGCAGGAAAATCCGTCAGATGTTGATATTTTACGAACCATAAATATATCAAATAACACAACAGAAAATTCCGAAGAAACAGGAATATTGAAAGGACCCGATGATTCAGACGAATCGCTTGCGGATTCATATTCGTCATCGCCGAAAACACAAGGAGTCATTGTTCGCAGTTATGAAGAAAAATTACCGAATAATGAGAATCCGACACCGACAAAATCGGGAATTTTGAAAGAAGTTGATGGAGCGGTAAAAAAAGCCAGCGGAACAATTATAGTAAAATAACCATCTTAACAAGGAGAATAGCCATGATACAAAAACCAGAAGTATGTATATTACCGGTTGCCGGACTTTCAACTCGTAACTTACCGGCTACTAAAGTTTTGCATAAAGGTTTCATGACCTTAGACAATCTTCCGGTCATTCAGTATGCAATAAACAGTTGCGCCGAAGCCGGAATCAAAGAGATAGTATTCATTTACAGCGACGAAGCTTGCAAACACATGTTTAAAACATACTATTCTCCGTATCCGTGGCTTGAAAATCACCTGAAAGAAAAAGGGAAACTTGACTTATTGCAAACTGTCAAAAACATAATTCCTGAAGGCATGAAATTTTCTTTTGCCTGCCAAAACGAACCAAAAGGCAACGGTCATGCTATTTTAATGGCAAAAGAAATAGTCGGCAAACGAGATTTTGCCGTAATGTGGGTTGATGATGTTTACATCAATTTGCACGGTGATGGTATTATGAAACAACTTTGCGACGTATATGAAAAAACCGGTGGAATTGTTGAAAATATCATGGAATGTCCACGCGAAGATATGGTTCGTTACGGCGCACTGATAGGGGCAAAACGCGACGGAAATATTGTCCGTGCAACCGGCTTGATTGAAAAACCTAAATTAGAAGAAGTCCCGTCAAATTATGCCAGCATGGGACCATACGTCATTCCTAATGAAATAATGGATATTTTACCGGAAGTAAAAAAAGGTTCGAACGGCGAAATAAACTTAACCGATGCCTTAAATTTAGCCGCCATGCGCGGAATGCCGATTTACGGTGTATTATGCAAAGGGATGCGTTTTGATTGCGGCACCAACCTTGATTTACAAAAATCGAACTTAAAACTGAGTTTAATGAACAGCGGAGAATTACGTTCATACGCTCGGGAATTATTGGATACTATGGATATTTAATCCGAAAACGCAGGAGAAAAAACATGGGCAGAATTAACGAACACTACTATTCCGATTACTACATTACACCGGATAAACAACTGTTTGTGCCTGATCCGGAAACGGAAGCCGGTTTAATTCCGTACAGTGCCGAAGATTTTGATGAGTTTTATCATTTACTTGAATCAAATTATCAAGGGCGTTCAAGTTATTCGGTAATATATGAAGGATATTTTTTCCGCGTTGAAAGAACGGTTTCAATGTACGGCGTTATGTACTGTATGCGTAAAATGCCGAAACAGGTACCTGACATAAATCAGTTAGGATACAACAGAAATCTGGTAGAATACCTTTCAAACTTAGGTTCGGCATCGGGTTTAATTTTGTGGGGAGGAGCAACCGGTTCAGGAAAAACCACATCCATTTCCAGCTTATTAAGAGAATACTTAATCCGAAACGGCGGCTTTGCCTATACGATTGAAGACCCGTTTGAAATGCCGCTTGATGGCGAGTACAAGGCCCAAAACGGTTCGTGGGGAATGTGCAAACAAACCCAACCTGTCAACGACGACTGGGGAGCATCTCTGCGCTCGGCATTACGTTCCCGCCCGCGTTATATTCTGGTAGGCGAGATTCGCACACCTGAAGCAGCGAGCGAATGTTTACGTGCAGCAACTTCAGGACACTTGGTATTATCGACGATTCACGCCAATAATGTTGCCGATGCGATTGATGCGATTGTAAAACACGCTTCTGCCTCAGAAATGAGTGAAGAATTGGCATACGACTTACTTTCACGAGGATTGCTCGGAATAATCCACCAAAATTTGATAGGTGTAAACGCCAACCGCCGGCCGATTGTCCAATATATGTTTGCCAATCCGGACACCACTCAAGGTGACCAAACCCGAAGCATCATCAAGAGCGGAAAAATCAATGTTGCAACCACAATTGAAATGCAGATGTTACGTTTAACTCAGGGCCGACCGCTGTTTGAAAAAACCGCACGAGACAAAGTTATTTAATCCTTGACTTGTTTTTTGATAAGATTTATCAACTCCTCATCTTCGCTTTTGAGCGCATATTCAAGAGCGATTTTGAGGTTTGCTTTAGCCGATTCTTTATCTCCGCTTAAATTTTCAATCAGCGCCAAATTAGCATAATCGGCAACCATACCGAACGAGCGGTTATTACGCTGTTCTAAATGAAGAGATTGCTGAATTAAAACCTTTGCTCGTTGCAGCTCATTTTTTTTCAAATATATAAGCCCCAGCAAACCATAAGCATTGGCATGATGAAAATTAACGCCGTATTTTTCGCTTATTTTAAGGATTCGCCTCAAAATGTCTTCCGCTTTTTCGAACTTATTTTTCTTAAAATAAACGGTAGCACTTAAATACAAACACTCGCACAGAGCCGAAAAATTTTTTTGCTTTAAATACAATTCTCCAGCCTTATTCGCAAAATCCAAAGCTTTGCGCGGCATATTTTTATTGTTGTATAAATGCGCCAAAATTTGCATACTCAAGGCAATTCCCCGTTTATTTTTGATTTTCTGATGAATTTCGAGAGCATTATCGGCAGCCTTAAAACTTTTGGAGAAATTTTTATCGGCGATTTCGAGCAAAGCGATTTGATTTAAGATTTCGCCTTTTGTTTGTCTTAAAGACATATTTTCAAGAGCCGAATCGAATTTTTCGCGAGCCTCCTCGATACGACTTCCGAAAACCAACAACATACCGAGAACAGCCTTCGCCTGAGCCTCAAAAAGATTAAGCGAAAATTTTTCATAAATTTTGATTGCCGATTCAATCATTGTCTGCGCAACATCATTAACACAGCTCATTCGATATATTTCACCCAAGATTAAATATGTTTCAGCTTCCTCTACCGGCATATCATGTTTCTGAAAATATTTTAATGCACTTGAAGCGTTAACCGAAGCTGAAAGCATATCGGCATCACGAATATAGATAACGGCGGAAATTTGATTATATAACGCCTTATTTAAGCCGTATAATTTTTTAGGACTGATTTTTTTTAAGCTTGAGCGCACCGAATCATAATCAAAAAATTTTTCCGCCAGAGAAGCAAACAACAACGCATAAAAAATATTATTTTTCCAAATTTTTTTATTTTTTTTCAACTCCGTATATGCTAACTTAACATCATGATGAGCTTTTAACAACAAAGACAAAGCCTTATCTTTTTGCGCCAAAAATTTTTCCGCGGTCTTGGTTTTTCCGAAAATCAATTCAGCCAAAGCTCTTTTAGCTTTTTTATTCGCAGAAAAAAATAACTTCTGCACGCAGTTTTTTATGATTTCTGCGGAATAAAAACTGACATCAAGATTTTGCTGTCGGCGCAAAATACGGATTTTAGCCATTTTTACAAAATGATTATACCTGATAAATTTAGCAATCACGAAACCGCAGATAAAAGTAAGCGTGACAAGCAAAAAAAGAGCCGGATATTCAAAATTTATCATTTGCATTTACATTATATTAGCAATTTCAGGTTTAGCATAAAGCAAAATTGTATTCATTATACGGGATTTTTTGAAAATGGCTATTACAAAATTAACTTCTAACCAACTTTATCGTAAATGCGACACATCAAAATTCGGCTTCAACACAACCGCCGAATTGGAAGAACGTCTTTCCGCCCTCGGTCAGGACAGAGCAATCAGCGCCGTAGAATTAGGAATCCACATTCGTTCCCGCGGTTACAATTTATTCTGCTTAGGTCCCGAGGGAACGGGTAAGACCAGTCTTGTCAAACGAGTGCTTGAAAAAGAAGCGGCAAAACGCAAGACACCGGATGATTGGGCGTATGTATACAATTTTGATGAACCATATAAACCACGTGCGATTCGTTTTCCGGCCGGCGAAGCAGCGGAGTTTGCCAAAGATATCGATGGTTTATTGGATGAGTTTTCGGTAACTCTGCCGGCATTGATTGAATCGGAAGAATACAAAGCCGCGCTGGGAATTATCCGCCAGAAATACAAATCCAAAAAAGATTCCTATATTGAGATTTTACAAAAAAAAGCCAAGGGCAAACGAGTATCGCTTTTGCACATGCAGATGGGTTTGGTTGTTGCCCCGATGAAAGACGGAGAAGTTCTTTCGCCTGATGTATTCGACCAGCTTCCCGAAAATGAAAAAAAGCTGATTATGGATGATTTAAATGCGATGCAGGAAGAGATTGAAAATACTACCCAAAGCCTGCCGCATTGGGAAGAAAAACAAAAAGCCGAAATTGATTCTCTGCGCGAAAAAATCGTAAAAGCGGCAGTCAAAGAACCGATAGACCAACTGCGCCAAAAATATAAACCTTTAGCCCAGGTAAATCGCTTTTTGAAATCGATTCAAGACTATATTTTGGATAATGTCGATGAGTTTGTTCCGGCCGATTCCGAGCGTCAACCGGCTCCCGGCGACGAAAATGATCCTTTGCAGATGTTACTGAGCCGGATGAAACAACCGGAAGAAGATAAATTTGCAAAATTCAAAGTCAACGTAATCGTTAAAAATACGGCCAATTCGGGCGCTCCGATTATTACGCTTGACCACCCGACACAGGGAAATCTAGTCGGAAAAGTCGAGCGTATTCAGCAATACGGCGCTTTATTGACTGACTTTACTTTGATAAAAGGCGGAGCGTTACACCGAGCCAACGGCGGCTATCTTTTACTTGACGCCCGCAAACTCCTTGAACAACCGTTTGCCTGGGATTCCTTAAAACGAGCGATTGCCTCAAAACAAATCAAGATTGAAGCTCCGAACGAAGAAACAAGCTTTACGACGATTTCGCTTGATCCGGAACCGATACCGCTTGACTTTAAGGTAGTATTGACCGGCGATTTTGAAATTTATGATTTGCTGAGCAGTCATGATCCTGATTTCCGTGACTTTTTCAAAGTTGAAGCCGACTTTGGAACAATCATGGATCGCAACACGGAAAACGAAATAGAATATGCCAAACTTATCGGCTCGCTTTCAAAAAAGAAACATTTACGTTCGCTCAATCGCCAAGCGGTAGCTCGTGTAATCGAATACGCATCACGCCAGGCTGATGATGCCAACAAACTGACGGCTCACATTTCCTCAATCGGCGATTTGCTGCGCGAATCCGATTATTGGGCGCGCAAATCTAACTCAAAGCAAATCGGCAAAAACCACATTGAGCAAGCGATAGATGCTAAGGTTTATCGTGCCGACCGAGTTAAGAACTATATGTTGGAGGAAATTGAAAAAGGCACGATTTTAATGGATATCAAAGGAGAGCGTGTCGGACAGATTAACGGTTTGGTGGTATATGATTTTTCGACTTATTCATTCGGCAAACCGGCACGCATTACCGCGCAAGTACGTATCGGCAAGGGCGATTTTGTGGATATTGAGCGCGAAATTTCCTTAAGCGGTCCGATACATACCAAAGGTGTACTGATATTAAAATCCCTAATAGCCAACCGATTCGCCAAACATTCTCCGCTTTCGCTGTCAGCTTCGATAGTCTTTGAGCAATCATACGGCGGTGTTGATGGCGACAGTGCTTCTTCAACCGAATATTACTGCCTGATTTCGGCAATTTCTGAAATTCCGATTAAACAAAGCATTGCGGTAACAGGCTCGATTAACCAGTTCGGTGAAATTCAACCTATCGGCGGCGTAAACGAAAAAATCGAAGGCTTTTTCGATGTTTGCAATCATGCCGGTTTAACCGGTACTCAAGGTGTGATTATTCCGCGCACCAATGTCGGCAATTTAATGCTCCGCAGCGATATTTTGCAAGCGGTGGAGGAAGGAAAATTTACGATTTATGCAATAGACACGGTTGATGACGGTATTGAAATTTTAACCGGAATGAAGGCCGGCAAAGCCGATAAAAACGGAGAATTTGAAAAAGACAGCGTAAATTATCGCGTACAAGAAAACTTACGCAAATACTATAAAGATTATGCACGTTATGCTAAAGAAACATCAGGCAACTTATAATTAGATAATTTTCATTTCAAAAGGCTCATGATAAAAATTATGAGCCTTTGTTTAAATTTTAAATCCGGCTTTCAGCATCAAATAATAAACAACCGCAAAAAGCAAAAAAGCCAACACAAGATAGAAAGAAACATATAATATAAGGATAAAAAAGGCTAAAGCACCTATTGCCAACAAAACATTCATCAAGGTTTGAATCCAAGGGTTCATATTTTTAGCAAACAGTTCGATTTCATTTTTATCTTCGCCGCTTAATTGATGTTTGCACTTAACACATGTTTTGGCCGAAACAGGATTATCGGCACCGCAAAAATCACAAATTCGATAAAATCCTTCTCCCGAATCGGTTATTCGATGCTTGCAATAAGGGCAAAACTTCAAGAACCAAAATCCTTTTGGTTCAACTTCCTTCTGACAATAAAAACAATAAAATTTCTCAGCCATTTTTTTCCTTTCTTTGACTAATTTAATATTTAATTTTCTTCTTCGCAAGCTTTTCTTTAACTTGACTAATAATCAATAATTTGCTAGAGCTTGCAAAGATATATTTTCTGGAGAAACGACTGATGAAACGAGTGGTCATAATCGGTGCCGGACCGGCAGGAATAACAGCTGGCTATGAGTTAATGAAAAAAAAAGGATACAAAGTAACGATTCTGGAAGCTGAAAATTCCATCGGCGGACTGGCAAAAGCCGTTTTACATGCGAATAACAGATTAGATATCGGCGGCCACCGCTTTTTCACCAAAAACTGGAAAGTAAACTTATGGTGGCTGAAACTTTTTCCGATTCAGGCCCGACCGGCTTACGATTATTATAAAACACAGCGGAAACTAAATCTTCCGGAAACCGGTCCCAGCCCGCATTTAGATGATATTGTAATGCTCAAGCGCCAACGTTTTTCGCATATCATTGACGGCAATAAAAATTATCCCTATCCGATGCGTTTCAATTCAAGAACAATTTTAAATATAGGCATAAAAAACACCTTTAAAGCTCTATCCGATTATCTTAAAATCAGGCTCAAACCCTTAGAACAAAATTCTTTGGAAGATTTTTACATAAACCGATTCGGCAATTTTCTTTATCGAAAATTTCTCGAGAGTTATCTTGAAAAGATTTTAGGTAAACATCCGAAAGATTTATCTGCCGACATGGGCGCACAAAAAATCAAAGGTTTAACTTTAGGAAGAATCATTAAAAATTCCTTTTACCGCACATTTCATCTGAAATGTTATACCGAGCCGTCGCTGGCAAGGGAATTTTACTATCCGAAATTCGGTCCCGGACATTTTTGGGAAACGGTTGCCTCGAAAATTACATCATCAGGCGGAAAACTGGTAAGAAATGCCAAAGTTGTCGAAATAAAACTTACCGAAGACGGCAACGTCGATGAAGTCGGCTACAAACTCAACGGCGAACTTTTTTACGTTAAAGCCGATGCCGTAATATCAACCATGCCGCTCAAAGATTTGGTAATGTGTCTGCCCGATGTTCCCGAAGATATCTGCCAGATTGCGAAAGATTTACCTTTTCGGGATATGGTTACAATCGGTATGATGGTTAAAAAACTCAAACTGAGAAACACGACAAGCATAAAAACCTTAAACAATATCATACCGGACACATGGCTTTATATCAGAAATCCGGAAACCAAACTTTCGCGAGTGCAGATATACAACAACTGGTCGCCTTATCTTTTGCGTGATCCCAAAAAAAACGTTTGGCTCGGATTGGAATATTTTTGCCAGGACGGCGATGACTATTGGAAATTAAACAAGCAGCAATGGCGCAATGTTGCGGTAAAAGATTTGCTGGATTCCGGCATATTGGCAAACAAAAAAGATGTGCTAACTTATTGCGTAAAAAAAATATCTCATGCCATACCGCTTTACTGCGGCTCATACAATCAGCTGGATAAATTGCTGGAATATTTGGACTCAATCGGCAATCTTTACAGCATCGGACGCAACGGTCAGCACCGTAACAATACGACTGACCATTCAATACTGACCGCCTTTGCCGCCGTCAAACACATAACCGGCAGAAACGATGATAAAAAGAGAATCCGACAAATCAATAACGCGGCTTATGCGGATAAAAAATAAAACCATCAATATCCGAAAGTTTATCTTTGAATTTGAGAATCGAAACATATCTCCAAAAACGCAAACATCAAAGTTTGTTTTTGTTTCAACATTTACAGGAGATAAAAAATGAGATTAAATAACAACAAAGTATCGGCATCGTCTTCAAAATCAAATGATTCATGTTCAAACGGTAATCAGAGTTCGACATCAACCAAAAAACCTTCCGGATGCGGTTGCGGTTCTGCAAATGAAAAAGAGATGGATATAAACTTAAATCAACAATAAAAAAAATCTGATTTTTTTCAAACAGTCTTGTGTTATCTCAAGACTGTTTTGTTTTTTAACCAAACCTTAAAATTTTTACGATAAAATCCGCTCAATATTTGTGTCCGGAAAGGTTTGAATATGTTAAAAAACAAGATATTGATAAAGACCGTAAGTTTAACTGCGTTGATTTCGTTTGCGCTTGCCTCCAGCCCCAAAACTCCCGAAGCGGCAATGCTTGTGCCGATTTCGTTTTCGCAGATGTACAGTTTAGCGCAAAACGGCGAAGTTGAAGCGTTGAGAGGCTCTGTTCACCGCGGCATGAACATTGATGTTATGAACCAAAACGGCGACACCGGACTATGCGTAGCAGCCAGAAGAAGAGATTCATACACATACAATGCCTTTAGAGCCGCCGGAGCCAACCCTCGGCACCCTTGCACTCAATCCGTTCCCGGCTATGAAAGTTTCGTAAATTCGGCCAACACCGCACCAATAAATTCAACATCGCGCACTGCCTACGGAATGATGGGAAAAGAAACCTACAAAGTTTCCCCGTGGGTATGGTGGGGATTAGGAGCCGTTGCCGTCGGAGCAGGCGTTGCCATAGCTTTAAGCGGTGGTGGCGGCGGTGGCAAAGATGATCCTGCACCAACACCAATTCCACCAATTCCACCTCTTCCACCGGTAGTTAACCCAATTGACAGTGCCGGCAAAAACCTTGCCGTTAACGGAAGTATACTTGATACAGCCGCAAGCGGAGAAAACAAAACTAATACCTCCGATTTAAGTATGACCAATGAAAACAGTTCCATCAGAGGAATGAATTTCAATAAAGACGTAACAAATAACAGTTCAATTTTGAACGTTATGCTGAAATCAACCGATGGCGGACAATATACCAACAGCGCCGGAAAAGATTTGAATGCCGACTCTGGGGTAGTAGCGATGTCAGCATATAAAGGCAGCACAATAACAAACAACGGATATCTGAATATTACCGGATACAATGCGGCGATTGGCATGCTGGCAGGACATAATTCAACGGCCATTAACAATGGTAATGATGCATCAAACAATATAAACCTTACATTTTCCGGTTATAATATGACTGATTCCATAATCGGAATGTACGCTGATGCCGGCTCAAACATATATAACAACGGCAAAATCAACGGCACGGCATCATTGACTTCGGCCTCAGGAGGCACAACAACAGCCACCAAAGGCTCAATGGTAGGCATGGAAGTAATGGTAATCAATGCCAACACCGATTCAAGTGCCACGACATCGAGCGCCACCAATGCAGGCACCATAAAACTCATTGCCGGACAGAATTCCACCGGTTCAACCGAAAGTGTTGAAGTCAGCATTGTCGGTATGGGAACATATTTGGATGACGGTTTTTTGAATGGTTCTAAAAACATTAACCGCGCCGAAAAAGCTAGTATAATCAACGGCACCGATATTGAGCTTTCATATTTGGGAAAATACTCATCAAGCGACGATTATCTGCGTCAAGGTACGGGTGGTATTGTCGGCATGAAAGCCGATGCCAACGGTACAGCCATCAACAACGGCAAGATTACAATTGATATGTCCTCGACCGATTCGTCGGGTTCAACGGATTATGCCGTAGCCGCCGGCATGCAATCGGTACACGGCGGAGTCATTACCAACAGCAGCAGCGGCAATATAAATTTATCGGTAAGCGCAGGAAACAACCGTATAGCTTATGGTATGGTTGCGGTTGAAGGAAGCGGAACGGTTTCCGGACTTTATGATATAGCCCCGACAGTTAACAATGCCGGCAACATAACACTTGAAATCAGCAACGGTTACGGCATGGCATCATACACCGGAGGAACACTTAACAATTCAGGTACCATAACCTTAGGAAAAGAAGATGACACCTTATATACCAACAACATCGGTATGTACGGATCATCTTCAAAAAGCACCGATATAATCAACAGCGGAGATATAAATATTTATTCAAACAACTCGACAGCCATGCAAAACGACTTTGAAGGCGGCACAACAATCACCAACGCAGGCAACATAACCATTTACAAGAGTGCCACAGATTCGCACCCGTTCGCCGGCAAATACAGCAATATAATCAATAGCGGTACCATAAATTATCAAACCACACCTCAAGATTTGAGCGGAACAACCGGTACGTTTCCCGATAACTTCAGTTTTGATTTAAAAGATGCCATAATCAATACCGACGGGGAAAACTCTTTAACTCCAAAAACCGTTGCATCATCAACTACGGTCAAGATAGATAACAAAGCAGGCGCACATATAAACATGACCGGTTCGTCATACACAGCGGCAATTGCCAACAATCTAGCTTTAGGCCATGTAGAAAATAACGGTATTATCAATATTGAAGACCGCGACGATGGCTCGGCAATTAAAAACATCGGTATTTATGTTTCAAGTTCCGTTGCCAACGGTAACGAATCAGTGAATAATAACGAAATTACCGTTAACACCCGATACTCAGCGGGCATGGTAAGCGATGCCTCAGCCGAAAGCGTTTTATTAACGAACACCACTAACGGAAAAATAACTCTTAAAAAAGATTATTCGATTGGTATGTATTCTTCTAATAGCAGTTCCGTCAACAACTCCGGAGAAATTACATTAAAGGGCAACAATTCCTACGGCATCGTGGTCAAAGGCACGGGAGAGGCTGCTCATCGCCAAGAAATAACCAACAATAAAATTATCTTAGACGGCACCGACTCGACCGCAATTTATATTGCTAACGGCTCAACTGCAGAAATTCTTGATGCTGGCAAAATTACCATCAATGCTGTCCGTGCTACCGGAATCCGCTATGGTAATGATGTTACTTTAAGCGCCATGCCTAATTTTGAAATAACTGACAGCGCTAAAAACACTTTTACCTATTTCAATATTGGTCACGGAACTTTAGCTCTCAGTCTTCCTAACCAAATTTCCAACGGTCAAACCTTTGTTCTTATCAACGACTCCGGAAATTTAATAAACAATACTAACCTAATAACCGGACTTGAAGGCTCAACCTTATTTAAGGGAATAGGCACCGGAACCACTTCAGAAAACCGCAAAACCTTAATCTTAAATAAAACAGGCACAACCGGAATGTACGCCGAAAACGGCCATACTGCGACCAATAACGGAACAATCGATGTATCCGCTGCCGGATCTTACGGAATGTACGCCGCCTCAGGCGGAACCGTTGTCAACGGAAATTCCATAACCGTATCCGGAGCAAATTCTTACGGAATGTTTGCCGATTCAGGCGGAACCGCCACCAATACCGGCTCCATAACCGTATCCGGTGAATATTCTTTCGGCATGTATGCTGCCGGCGGCGGTACTGTTACCAATAACGGAACAATAATCTTAACTTCCGCTGCTGTTGGATCTTACGGCATGTATGCCAATGCCGCCACACCGAAGTCAACCAACAACACAACCATCACGGCAGATGCAGGAACCCGCTTAAACGAGTTTGTTGAAGACAAACAGCCTCCGGCATTAGGTTTATCCATCTCCCCACTTTCAAGTCCGACTTTAATGGCGGTCAATTCGGGAAAAATCATCAACAACGGTTTGATAGCCACGAATTCAGCGCTTGATTTCGACACCTCAACCGATAACACAAGTTCGATAAACATCGGCAACGGCGGACAGTTTGCCGCTCCGTCATTCAGCGGAAACGTAGTTGCGGATTCGAATATTACAATTGGCGGATTTGAAAACGAATACGTCAATCAAAACTCCTTTATCGGTGCTGATAACGGTCTGAACATTACTTCCGGTTCATACTTGTTTGATGCCCAAAAATCGTTAAATCAAGATGGTAATACTGATGTAATTATGACCAAAAAAGACTTTGCTGATGTAGTTGAAAATTCGTCATTGGCAGAGTTTTTGGAAGAAAACTATGCCGATAAAAACAATGAATCCCTGTTTAACGAGCTGAAATCAGCCGATAATTCCGCCAAATTTGAACAAAATCTCAACAATTTGTTCGGTCAGAATCTATTGTCCGACTTGACTTTTGAAGATTTAAACATCGTGCGCGAAATAAATTTCGACATGAATCAAAATTTATTTAATCAAAAGAAAGGTTCGTTTGCTTTAGCTGACGGAATTGAAACGGTTAAAGGCGGAAAATTAGGCTCAGCCGGACAATATGCTTTAAGCGGTTATAGTGACGGCAAAACCGCATATTCCGTCGGCCTTTCAATTGCTGAAACAAATAACTTAAAGGGCAAAAACCATAATCAGGCAAAAACAAACTCCAACATTATGCTCAGCATGCCGATATCACACAAAACAAATGGTTTTGAGTTAATAACCTCGCCGAAGTTCGGCTTCAACCGCGGAACTTATGAGCGCGAAGGCTTGAACAATATGACTTATGACGGAACGGTTGAACGCAAAACATTTGCTCTCATGAACGAGGCCCGTTATCCGATTAACACCCAAAGCGTAAAGATAATTCCGAGCGCCGAATTCAATATGATAGGTTATAATCTCAAGGCCCGCGAAGACCAAAAACAATACAGTTTGCATATCGATTCGCAAAATCATTATTCGGTTGAGTCCGGATTGGGTTTAAATTTAGAAAAAGAATTTATGCCATACAAAGACACTAAATTGAAACTCAGCGGAGGCATGGCAATTTATAAAGAATTTGCCGACCCGTATGACTTAAAAGTCGGCATGAACGAGATGAGCGGAAATTATAAGCTCAAAGATGAAACCCATGGCGACAAGCGTACGGTTCTGCGTTTCGGTGCCGGCTATAACGTCAAAGAGAATCTTGATATTTCGGCGATGATACGCACCAACATCGATCGCACCAACCGCACCGATGCCGGAGTTAATTTGAACTATCATTTTAACTAAGAATTTCTCTGGGTTGCGTTTTTCAAAAAAGCGATTTCATTGGCATAACCGGCCAAGTCATTCGGTGTTTCCAAAATTATCGGAAGCCTTACTATTTCGGAATATGCCACAAATTTAACCAGAGCCCCGGCACCGATTTCCCCCTCGCCGATTTTAGCATGTCTGTCTTTATGGGAGTTAAACGGCATCAAACTGTCGTTCAAATGCACGGCATAAAGACGGTCAAGCCCGATAATTTCATCAAAATGTTTTAATACTTCTTCCGGCTGATTGGCAATATCATACCCACCGGCAAAAACATGGCAGGTATCGAGGCAAACCCCGAGTTTATCGTTATTTTTTACTTTATTTATAATCTCGGCAATTTGTTCAAAAGTCGCACCGATTTCCGAACCTTTTCCCGACATCGTTTCAATAAGCACCAAATTTTTCTGCTCTTTGGAAATAATTTTATTAAGCAGTCCGGCAGTTTTTTCAACACCGACTTCAATACCTTGCCCAACGTGTGAACCGGGATGAAAATTATAATAAGCACCCGGCAAAACCGAAAGTCTTTGCAAGTCATCTTGCATACACATCTCGGCAAATTCGAGCGTTCTTTGATTATCCGCACAAGGGTTTAAGGTATAAGGGGCATGCGCCACAATATTAACAAATCGGTTTTCTCTTGCAAAATCAAGATAGGCCGCTACATCATCTTTTGCCCAATTTTTAGCCTGTCCGCCCTGCGGATTACGCGTAAAAAACTGGAACGTATCAGCACCGATTGATTTTGCCTCTTTTCCGATATGCAAAAATCCCTTTGATATTGATAAATGACAACCTAAATGCAACATTTTCACTCTTTTAATCAAAATACATTTTAACGTTGTTTACCGCGCCGCATTTACCACCGCCGTTAATTTCGACTTTTTTTGCGCCCAAATCCGGAGCGTTGCAAGCAAGGCATGTTGCCCCGTCCAATCCGTTTACGCTGATAACAAATCCCCCCGTTCCGTCATCTGCCACGTCCCAATCGGCACCGCGAATGGAAGCCATAACATTTTCCTTTGAAATACCGGCATAATTACCCATATGAGTCATTCTGATATCGGCAATAAGCGCGGCCAAATCCTGTTGAAACTGCAAACGATTAAGCGCTCGCTGTCCCTGATTTACCGCTTTATAACCCTCGGTCGAAAGTTCTCCCTGAACAGCCAAAGCCCCTAAGGTATCCGCCATCTGGGCATGGGCGGAAAAACTCAACATAGCAAAAGAAACGACCAAAAATATTTTTTTCATATCAAATCTCCTTTTTATAATTTTCAAACCATAAAAGAGCCGCCCCGACAAGCGCCGGAAATTCATGACCGACCGCCTGACATATTACCGGCGGCTTACCGTAAGCATAAGCAGCTATATTTTTTTGCATAAATTCATAATCAACAATATGCGACAGACTGCCGCTCAAAACAATCTTTTCGGTATCAAACAAATCATTAAGACAGATTAAAGCTTCAAACAAATTCTTCTGCCACTTTTCATAAACATCAGCGGCAAGTTTATTTGCTTTTTTTGCCGCCTCATAAATAACGAAACAATCCGGCTCAAGTTTATTTTTCTCAGCCATAAAAGCTAAATCTTTTCCGCTGATTTTAAACCGACATTCTCCGGCGGCACCGCTTTTTCCTTTCAGCAATCTGCCCTCACAGATAATTCCGCAACCGACACCTGTACCGATTGCCAATACGATACAATTCTGACATTTTTGGGCATTACCGATTTTATACTCACACCAAGCGGCGGCGTTGGCGTCATTTTCAACAATTACCGGCACATCGGCAAATTTTGAAAAATCGATATTTTGGAATCCTTGAGGCAGATTCAGCGGCTTTTGTTCAAGACGGTTATTAAAAACCACACCGGCACTGGCAAAAGCCAACCCGTCAAATTTTTCAGAACTTATAATTTTTTCAATTATTTCAATTATTTCTTGAGCATTATTCGGCGTTGCAAACTTCTTCACTTCGCCGATAATTTTTCCGTTTTCATCAACCGCCGCGCAGGCAATTTTAGTTCCGCCGATATCAAAAGAAAGTATTTTCATCAAACCGCTCCCGTTTTCCTTGTTTTTTTCATTTAACAGGAAAAAACAAACGAAATCAATTTATTTTTAAAACTACTCCTCTGTTTCCGGCAGCTGATAATTCAAAACATCGCTGACCACATCATAATCGAATCCCGCTCGGATGAGTGCGCCCATATCCTTTTGGCGATATTCCCGTCGAACCTGCTCATCACGAAACGGCCCGATTTTTTTCTTTCTGGCAAATTTCAACGCCATCTCAAAAGCATCGTACTCCTGGCTTTGCAAAATTTCATTGATAATATCTTCAGATATTCCTTTTTGTTTTAATTTAGGAATGATATAGCGCTCAGGCTTACCTGCGACCAGATATCCGCGAATTTTAATTTCGGCAAATCGTTTGTCATCAAGATAACCCAACCGCTCGAAATCTGCCAATATCGTTTCAATCCATTCCGTCGCCTGCCTCTTATCGAAATCAGGATTTTCCTTAACATAAGCCATAACTCGTCTTTGCAAAACCTGTCTTAAATTTTCGACCGACGAATCGAATCGTTTCAGATAATAGAGCGCAATATTTTTCAGCCTCTGGGGCGTAATTTTTTTCTGCGGCCGGCGTTTATACCCCTCGCTTTTTTTATCATTATCGCAATAACCTTGAATATCCACTTGAAAAATCCTTAAAATCAAACTAGATTGAACAACAGTTTAAGAAAAAGAGGTTTTTAAATTATGAACAAACAGCTTGATAAATGCGTTTATTTTAATTTGGATAACAACGCTTTTCGCGGCAGAATTGTACGTTTGAGCCATACCTTAAACGAAATTTTTTCGCGCACATCATACCCAGAAAACGTTGGCGCCGCCGTAGCCGAAACTTCGGTTTTGGGCGCATTGTTTGCCTCACTTTTGAAATATGACGGACTTTTTACCCTTCAGATTCAAGGAGACGGGCCGATTTCGGTACTGGTAACCGATGTAACTTCGGCCGGAAAAATTCGCTCGTGTGCAAAATACGATTTGGAAGCCATGGAAAAAGCTCAAGCTTTACGCAAAACACAAGGAGAACTGGAAGAAGCCCCATTTTGGCTCGGCAAAGGCGTGCTGATTTTCACGGTTGATCAAGGCGAATCGACAGAGTTGTATCAGGGAGTTGTTGACCTTCAGGGCAAAACTTTAGCCGATTGCGCAATGCGCTATTTCAAAAAATCGGAGCAAATTGATACCTATTTAAGGATTTTCCGCCAAAAAACCTCAAACGGATGGGAAACGGCAGGAATTTTGATTCAGAAAATGCCTTCTGTCGGCGGGAAAAACGGAGCCGATGAAGATAATACGGATGAACTTTGGAATGAAAACAAGATTTTGCTTGAAAGCCTGAAGCAAGAAGAAATTTTTTCATCATCTTTGGGGTTAAATGACATACTTTTCCGCCTGTTTCACGAACACCAAGTCCGTGTTATAAAAGAGAGCGAATACTTTTTCGGCTGTCGTTGCAACCGCGAAAAACTCTTGAACACCTTAAGTGCGATGAGCGAAGAAGACATCAATGACATGATTGAAAACGGCCACATAACTGCCACTTGCGGCTTTTGCGGTGAAAAATACCACTTTGATAAAGGCGAGCTGTTAAAACACTGAAATTATCTTCCCTTACCTTTGGCTCGTTCGAGCGAGCGATAGATTGAGGGGCGCATAAATTTTCCGCGCCAAATACCGTATTTATGTTCCTGAGCCGATTTTTCATCCTGTTCGAATTTTTTACTTTTATAAGAAACGGCATAACCCGAAGCCACCATTTCATGGTTTAAGCTTAACGTTGAAACGAAACATTCGCAAAGTTTACGCTTATATCGGTCGCGGCGCTTTTGGCATTTACAGCGCACCTCGCCTTTGTTCATCAGATTTTGCAAAAATTCAAGCGATTCTTCGCCGCAATTATAGGCGATTTTATTTTCATCATAACACTCTTGATACAGCTCCGGCGCATCGATTCCCTTCAACCTGATACGTTCATCTCCACGCACGAGCGAATCGCCGTCAACTGCGGTATATTCGGCGTTTGAAGTCTGGCAAAAAGTCAGAAACGATAAAATCAGTAACAGATATCTCATTTACATAAATTCCTCATTTAGAGAGATAATAAAACAAAAAAAATATAAAGCAATGAAATTTTATTTACTTTTCTTTCATACAATTCTGTTATTTTCAAGCAAAATAGTGGACTAATTTATTTAAAGGTATCGCGATGTTAAAAAAATTAGGGATAGTATCAGCACTTTGCTTGGCGCTTATCGGCTGCCGCATTGATCACCGACCGACAGGACCGTCGGAAGCGGAAATTGAGCTGGCAAAATTCAAGAACCAACCGGCACCGGAGCTTCGCTTAAAAAAGACACCGGACACGATTATTGTTTGTCGCAACAAGCAGTGCGCCCCGTCGAAGCTTTCAGCTTCAAAGGAATACATATACAACACACTGTTGCACATGCTTGACAGCAACGCCCGCAAAAAAGCGCTTATATGTCAGGCCGATTCGAACACTCACTCCTGCATTGAGGAATATGTTTCTTTACCGATTACGGTCGGCATAACACCGGCATATATGTACATTGACGACGTCAAATTGACCGATGTATCCTTAAGTCCCAAAAACACGGCAGCGCTTGATTTGATTTTGAACTGGGGCGTTTCCTACAACGGACAGACTCCGACTTGTCGTCCGAGCAAAACACTTCTTTACGTAAAGAATGTCAACAATGCGATTATGGAAGACAACGGCTACCAATGCAAAATGACGACGATCGGCAACAGCACGATTAAGACCTTATTTGCGATTGACTATATTGATTTGGACTATGACTACATCGGCGGATTTTATTCCATCGGCGTATCCGGACCGGCGTACGGCGGCGATTCGGGCTATATGATTATTCGCCTGCCGGAAGACATTTCGGTTGACCCGAAAGACTTTCAGCCGGCACCTAAACCGAAAGCCAAAAAACCGATAAAAAAGTCTGAGCCTAAACCGGAACCTCAACCGTTACCGGCAAATCCGGCAGCGACTCCGGTTGCAGCACCAGTTGCCCAGCCTGTTTCTCAACCAGTTGCAGTTCCAACCGCTCAACCTGTATCAGCGACCACTCCGGCACCGAACGTTGACACGATAATCCGCTACAATCATGCCGCGCGCGAATATGATTTAGCCAAAGCCGAGATGGAGAAACAGCGCAAAGAAGAATATGAAGCCTACAAAAAATGGCAGGATGAACAAGCTCAAGCGATTGATTATAAAGGCGTAAAGGTTCTTCCGGTACCGTTGAAAAAATCCGAGCCTCAAGCTGAGCCGGAAGATAAAAATTCTCTCAACGAGTATCAGCAAAAATAATTAACCTGAAATTTTCTTGACGAAAATTGCTAAAAGCACCGTATATTTTTGTAAAATACGGTGCTTTATTCTTGCCTACATCAGGCATTTCCTAGTTTTGTCGAATATTGAGAAAAAGTTAAAAAAAATCTTGAAAAATCCAAAAAAATATGTTACTATCCGTTCATACAAAATAGATTATGTCAAAAAAATTATCAAGACCATTATTTGGAAAGGTAAATTTTCCATACATTTAGAGTATGCGAAAAATATAGAGAATCCTTTTCGGTTGTTGATGATTTGACTCAATATATTTTCCCGATTCATTCATTAATTTAAACCAAATAAATATGGCAAAGACAAGAAGTTTGTTGTACATCGTGATGGTAGCCATCATGGTGTCTGTCGGCGCATCTTGCACCGATGAGTTCAAGGATGCAGTAAAGCATCTTTTTGGACTTGAAAAAGAGTTAGTCCATAATATTGACAC
>ONLJ01000087.1 GCA_900318605.1 uncultured Rhodospirillaceae bacterium
ATCTCGCTAATCATTTGACATTTCGCTATTTTATAAAATTTAAGATTATTACTAGGATAATGTTGCAAACTTTTAATTGCAACATTATTTGCAACATTTACGAAAATTCGCAACATTTTGCATTCCGCCGCCCCATTATAACTTCATACTTTTAAAATTACAAAACTATAAACTATATACTTGACACAGGGTATTTTAAGGTTTATAGTTTAGATGTATCAAAACTATGAAGTATGAGGTTGGAATGCAGGAAATTCGTGCAAAAATCGAGGAAAATCGCAAAAAGTTACAACAACTTTTGCAAAACAAAGATAATCAAAAGGTGCTTGAGGCGTGGCTCAAGACCGAGCTCGCCTACACTTCCAACGGCATTGAGGGCAACACCTTAACCCGAAAAGAAACCGAGTTGGCGATTGAGGAAAATCTGACTTCCGGCGCTAAGCCGATTAACCATTATTTGGAAGCGATTAACCACGCCAAGGCGTTTGAATTTATCCTCGATGCCTGCAAAAATAAGGCAAAAATCAATGAGAGTTTCGTTCTGCAACTCCACAAAATCATTTTATCCGGTATCGACAACATCAACGCCGGATTTTATCGCTCGGTGCGGGTGCAAATTTCCGGCTCGGAAACTATTTTGCCGAACCCGCTTAAAGTGCCGGATTTAATGGCGGATTTCGGAGTATGGCTCACGGATAAGCACGATGATGCCTTGGATTTTGCGCTTGATGCTCATTATCGACTTGTTTCAATTCACCCGTTTATTGACGGCAACGGTCGAACCGCGCGCCTGCTTTTGAACGCGATTTTACTCGAGAACGGCTATGCGCCGATTATCATCCGCAAAATTGACCGCCGGCGCTATTTGAGTGCGCTTGAAACCTATCAGACAAGGGAAAATCCTGAGCCGTACGTCAATTTTATGTTGTCGGCGCTCAATCGCTCGCTGAAAATGATGATTGATTTGTTGGATATTTCCAAGCCGGAGCCAACCGCCGAATTGCTGACAATCGCGAAATTTGCCAAACTTGCCGGTGTACCGGTTTCGACTATCCGCTATTATATGAAGGAAGGCAAACTGAAACCGACAGCCTACACTGCGTCCGGTTATGCGCTGTTTGCGGAAAAGCAAGCGGTGGATGTTAAAGCACTCGCGAATAAACGTTAAGGAGGTAAAATGCAGGTAATAAAATACTATCAATCGGAAAATCAGGCACATTGGCGTGAGGAAATCGGCAAAGGCGATTGGTCGGCGGCCGAATTGTTGCACGACTGGTTGGAAGAAGGCAAATTAAAGCAAATATGCGGGGAAGCGACTGAAGTTTTATCAATTTAATATAAGGAGATTAATATGAATATTTTTGAAGCACTAAGCCAAGGGAAAGGCTCTATAAATGAAGAAAATACAAGTTCATTTTTAGCATATTTATTGAAAGACTATGAAAGTCATGGACTAAGAAGAGAATTTGCTAAAAGATTTATAAAACTTGCAAATATTGATTACAAGGATGTATCAGACTATAATTTTATCGTTGAATTGGAAAAGAAATATTATGATGCAGAAAATAATTCTAAAAAAATAGAACAATCGATATCTTATTAACAATTACAGATGACTACAAAAAATACATTATAGGTATTGAAAATAAATTGAGCTCCGGAGCTTGTCAAAAAGACCAACTATTGGAAGAATACAAATATATAAAACAAACAAGCAATAAAGATGACAGTATAATAATGATTTTTCTTGTGCCTGATATAGATAATCCTAAAATACTATCAGAGTTCCAAGCATTAAAAACATGGAAATCTGAAAACGAATCAATTTCAGAACAGCAAAATGTGAAATTGATTAAATGGGGTGATATTATTAATATTGTTAAAGAAATGTTGGCTAATGAAACAGAAGCGGCAATTGCACCAATGTCCGATTATTTGAAACAAACATTGAAGGCTTTCTGTTTTTATATTAAGCATCTAAATAGCACCATAATAAAACAAAAAGTTTATGTAAGATACAAAAGAAAAGATTACGATGAATTATATGAACTTCTTCAATTATCTGATGGGAGTATGAGGATTCGTTGCGAAAACAGTAAAGATTTAATGCCTAAACTTATGATTTTTGATATATTATTTAAGCTAAAACCAGAAATTTATAAAAAGGAACGTATGGCCAAAGAAGGATTATCTGCCACAAAAATTATAGAAGGCACACCTCGCGAGTTGGGAAGAATGGTTTTTGATGAAATAAAGAAAATGAAATCAAAATCAGGCGAGCAAGAAATAATAATAGATGATGAAAACCCTTTGTTCGATCCTCAACTTCGAAGAACAGGAAGTAATGAATATTAATTTTTTCTAGCCAGAATATAAACTACGTCATAAATTGTCGTATCTAACTCTTATAATAGAACTGTTTTGAATGAATGGTTTATTGTGGGAGTAAAAAATGAGCGGTACGGTAATAGCGGCCAAGCATATTTCTGAAATTATGCATGAATATGTGGAAGAACTGGAGTTTAAATACCAAAATCCGGGTAAATTATGCGGAATCTCTACCGGTTATGATTGTTTGGATTATAAATTAGACGGTTTGAAAGCCGGAGAAGTGACGATTATCGGAGGTCGACCGGCGATGGGGAAAACGGCTTTGGCCGCCAATTTGACTTATAATATTGCCGCCGGTTTTTATCTCAAACATCAGCAAGATCCGTTAGATGATAAATGCGTTGTATATATCGGCTTGGAGCTTTCGCCGAAATTGTTTGCCAACAGGCTTCTTTCTTTACAGACAGCAATACCGACGTATAAATTACGTCGTGGTGAGGATTTGGGAGAAAATTTTGATAAGATTTGCAAAGCCGAACGC
>ONLJ01000092.1 GCA_900318605.1 uncultured Rhodospirillaceae bacterium
CCGACATATTCGTTTATCACAACCGAAAACAATAATATTCCCGCTTCAGGAAACTTTTTTGCAATCTCAGCTATTGACGGGTATACCAATTTTGCACACGGAAACGGCTCTTTTGCAATTTCGATTGCCCTGATTGAAAAAAATACGGTTGTTGCCGGAGTTATTTATGCTCCGGTTTATGACGAACTTTATTTTGCCGAAAAAGGTAACGGCGCTTTCAAGGAAGGCTTCCGCAATATGGAACGTATCCGAGTCGCTTCACAAAAGAACATTTCGGCGGCTCTGATAAACAGCAATGCCGATTTGGAAGTTTTGCAAAAAATTACGGTTTTAAGCAAAAATATCATAATAACCGGCTCTGCGGCGCTTGATCTTGCACACTGTGCCGCCGGAAAAACCGATATTGCCGTTTGCTCATCATGCACACCGGCAGAAATATCCGCCGGTATGTTGCTGATAAAAGAAGCCGGCGGATATATTTATCAGACAGGCGAAACCGATGTCCGCTCCGAAAACTTGCAAAAAGTTCTGTTCGGCAACTCATTTATTGCCGTAAACGAAGCCCTGCGCGAAAAAATCGCCTCGGCATTGGCAAAATAAGCAAAAAAAATTAAAAATAGTGAAAATAATGCTTGCGTATTTTTTTCGCTTAATGTATAAGGTTGGCAAAACTTATTGAATTTGAAAAAAATTTGGAGATAAAAATGAAAAAAGGTATTCATCCTGATTATCACAAGATTAAATATGTGATGACAGACGGAACAGAAGTTGAAACGATGTCTACTTGGGGAAAAGAGGGCGACAAGATGATGCTCGAAGTTGATCCGAAGTCACATCCAGCTTGGACAGGTGTACGCCGTATAGTAGATAACGGCGGACGTGTAGGTAAGTTTAACGAGAAGTTTGCCTCATTCGGTCTTAAGACCAACTGAGTTTTCCGCTACTTTTACTTAAGCCTGCCGAAAGGTGGGCTTTTGTTATAGTTTATAATCTAAAAAAATTGCTTGTTTATTCAAAAAAGCTTGTTTATGATTTTATCATCTTAAATTTGAAAGAAAGGATAAAAAAATGACTGCTCCTTTAATGCCGAAAGCGACGGCTGTTTGGTTAGTGGATAACACCACATTAACTTTTCGTCAGATAGCAAAATTCTGCGAATTACATGAGTTGGAAGTACAAGCCATTGCCGATGGCGATATTGCGGCTAATATGATAGGTTCCAACCCGATATTGAATGGTCAGCTTTCGATGGAAGAAATCAAACGTTGCGAAGCAGACAAATCTGCCGATTTGATAGCAAATGTTTTGGAAAAAAATGTTAAAGAACGCAATGCCAAAGCCAAGAGAGTACTTTCTCCGTCGCAGCGAAACGACAAACCGGCAGCAATTTTATGGATTATTAAAAATTGTCCGGAAATTGTTGATTCGCAGATTTGCCGTCTCATCGGTACCACCAAACCGACCATAAATAAAATCCGCAACGGAGAATATACCGATATTGAAGATCTGTATCCGAAGAATCCGGTTGCCGTCGGTTTATGTAATGAAAAGGATTTGGAAGAAGCTTTGTATGCTTCTCAAAATCGCGGAAGACCGAGAGTCCGTAAACCTAAAAAGACGCCGGAAGAAATACAGGCTGAAAAAGAAGCAAAAGCAAAGGCCAGAGCCAAAGCAAGAGCTGCTAAAAAAGCGGCTAAAACCAGAGCTAAAGCTAAAGAAAAAGCCAGAAAGGCCGCTGAAAAAGAAGCCTTAAAATTAGCAAAAGCCGAAGAAAAAGCCTTAAAAGCTAAAGAAAAAGCCAAGGCAAAGGCTAAAGAAAAGGCTAAAAAACTCAAAGCTAAGGCAAAAGAAAAAGCCAAGGCTAAAGCTAAGGCCGAAGCCAAAAAGCTTAAAATCAAAGAAAAAGCAAAAGCTAAATTAGAGGCAAAAAAAGCCAAAACCAAAGAGAAAGCTAAATTAAAAGCTGAAGCAAAAAAACTTAAATTAAAAGAAAAGGCCAAAGTTAAAGCTGAAGCCAAAAAACTTAAAGCAAAAGAGAAAGCTAAAGCCAAAACCGAAGCTAAAAAACTTAAATTAAAAGAAAAGACGAAAGTTAAAGCTGAGGCAAAAAAAGTAAAAGCTAAAGAAAAGGCTAAAGCCAAGACCGAAGCCAAAAAACTTAAATTAAAAGCAAAAGCTGAAGCAAAAAAGTTAAAAGCAAAAGAAAAGGCTAAAGCAAAAGCCGAAGGAAAAAAAGCAAAGGCTAAAACTAAAAAGAAAACGGCTAAAAAATAATCTTATTTATCTGTTTTGAGCGCTCTTGAAAAAGAGCGTTTTTTTCTATTAAAATCTATTGACAATATTCAGCTGTTATGTTAGTTTCCTCGGCATGAACTAAATTTTATTATATTATGGATAACTTAAAGTTGATGTTGGCAAGAGTTACAAACGTTTGCCGAATTGAGAAAAAAGTTGTACTGGCCATTCAGTACTATGACAATCAGACCGCAGAAATCTCTTTTGTTGACATTCAAAGAAATAATCCGGATTTTCAAATTGCCAATTTAATGAATGTCGGCGACGAAGTTTTGGCCTCCCCGTGCGAAGAAAACAGAATTTACCGATTTCATCGCAAGCGCTGGCTCATTCAGCGGATTTACGTATCTTCACTGAAACGTTTGATATTAAAAGTCAAGCCTTTCTTTTAGCCTTAAAGAACCTTAAAAAACAGGTTCTTTTTTTTAATTTATTTTTTTATCCAATTCTTCCAGAATATCAATATAAGAAGAAATCAGCTCCAAACCATACTCCCAAAAATCGGCAGTATTAGGATTTAAGCCGAACGGAGCGAGAATTTTATCATAATCCTCGAGTGCGGTTTTGGAGAGCATATCAAGATATTTATCGGCAAAATTTTGAACTTTTCCGCTTGTGCTTACCTTATAAAGAGAGTTTACGAAACAATCGGCAAATGAATAAGCATAAACATAAAACGGCAAAAAGAAAAAGTGGCCTACCATTTCCCAAACATGATCGCAATCTTGCTCCGAAACTTCCACATAATCGCCCAGACTTTCTCTCATTTCCTCAAGCCAGATTTGGCATAAACGCTCTTCGGAAACTTCTCCGTTTTTGCGCTCATTATGCGCACGAAGTTCAAAAAAGTGGAACGCAATCTGTCGGATTGCCGTGTTAATCATATCGCTTACTTTAGAGGCAATCAGACAAAGTTTTGCCTTATCATCTTTGGTATTTTTCAGCATTGACTGAAAGACCATCATCTCACCGAACACGGAAGCGACTTCTTCCGAAGTCATTCGCGAATGTTCGTTTAACTCGCCATTCTTTATTCTGAGCTGATGATGACAACCATGTCCCAGCTCGTGCGCAAGAGTTAACACATCGTTTTGTTTACCGACGAAATTAAGCATTAAATACGGGTGCATTGTAGCAAGAGGACCGCTGCAAAAAGCACCGCTGCGCTTACCGTCACGCGGCGGAACATCAATCCAATTATGCTCAAAAAAGTCTTTGGCGATATCATAAAGCTTCGGCGAAAATTCCCTATAAGCATCTAAAACAATTTTAACCGCCTCGTCCCATGTATAATTAACATCTTTGGAAAACGGCAACGGCGCGTTTCTGTCCCAATAACTGATTTTTTCAACACCGAGCCATTTTGCTTTGAGCTTATAAAAACGATGAGCGATGTCTTGATAGTGTTTTTTAACCGTTTGCGCCAAAACCTCAACCGCCTTATCACTGACATCTTCGCTTAAATTGCGAGCTGATACCGGTGTTTTGAAACCGCGTTTCTCATCTTCTATTGCTTTATCTTTCATTACCATATTATAAATAAACGTGATAAGATGAGCATTATCCTTCAAAACGCGATTAGTTTCGGCACCTGCTTTAGCGCGAATAACCGGATCTTTATCCAAAAGGAGTTTTGAAATTTCGGCATCATTGTACTTTTTACCGTCAACGACATATTCAAGCCTTGACGAAGTTTCTTCATACAAACGAACCCAAGCATCGCCGGAAGTAAGCGACTTTTCGAGCAAAACTTCTTCCACCGGCTCGGAAAGCTCATAATCTTTTAATTTGCGCAAGCGCTTTATCCAATAGCGATAAAAATTAACATTTTTATCTTTAAGCCATTCGTTTATTTTTTCTTTAGGCAGTTGATTAAATTCAATACTGAAAAAAACGAGCGGTTTAGCATATTCGGTAAGTTTTTCTTCCACTGTTTGATAAAAAGCAACCGCCTCGGTATTTTTCATTTGTGTAACCATATTGAGGTAGGCAAAACCGCCGAGTTTTGAAGCAATCATTGAGCGCTTTTCAATATCTTTAATAGCCTCAAAAAACTCCTGAGCCGAAAGAGAGCTGAGTTTTCCTTTATATTTGAGCGCAAAATCAGCAGCACTTTTTTTATAAAAATTCAAATCTTTTTTAATTTGTTCATCTTTGATATTTTGATAAAAGTCCGATAATTCCCAAGCCGGCATTTTACTCATTTTTATTTTCCTTTCTTCTATTTCAAAACATCTTTTTTAGCTTTTTCAGCGATTTTATCACTATCCGATTTAATCAAAGGCTCAGGTAATTCTTCAATTTTATCCTCATTTTCATTACCTTTTTTTATTTCGCCGATATCAGCCTCACCATCAATATTTTGCTCTGAATTTTCTTCAACAATCACTTCTTTTGATATTTCGATTTCCGGCTCAAACTCGGCTTCCGGATCGGATATAATCACGTTTTCATCAACATTAAGAGCTTTATTTTTGATATTTTCAAGTTCTTGTTGTTTTTTGAGCATAAATTCACGTTCCAGTTCCATATTTTTCATATCATTTTCAACATCACTTAAATAAGGATTTTCGCTTACCTCCTGCCAAACAGGTTCAAAGATATAATTAGCCCAAGGTGTAGATTGCTCGCCTTTAACCCACTTTACAAAACCCTTACAAATAACTTTGGAATTACAAACTGTATCATGATAGAAAGCCTTAGAAACACATCCTATCTGTCCGCTTTGACAATTACCCAAATTATAAACAAGTTTTTTCGTACAAGCGATAAATCCGCGGTTTTTCAAGTCATTTTTCGGAGATATTACCAAAACAGTCATCATATAAACGGAAAATACCGCTACAATAACCAAAAACCAAACGTAAACAAATTTAAAAATTTTATCAGCAGTGTTTATTTTCATAATATTTTTCCAACTGAGCCAACTCTTCCAAAGTGTTTGCACTGGCAACTTCTTCGGTTTTTCCTTCGACTGCGGTACATTTTAAACCCATTTTCTGAGCTTCTTCAACCGCATCGGTCAAATAAAATTCTCCGGCAGCGTTTTTGTTGCCAATTTTACTTAAAATATCAAACAGATAGCGACCATCGAAAGCCATAAAACCCGAATTACAGAAATTTATTTTTTTCTCATCTTCTGAAGCATCTTTAAATTCGACAATACGCTCAAGCACACCGCCGTTCATAACAAGTCTTCCGTAACGCGCCGGATCATTAGGACGAAAACCTAAAACCACCACCGCAAAACCTTCTTTTACCTTGTTTACCGAATTTAAGAACGTTTGTTTACTGATAAGCGGAGTATCGCCGAAAATAACCATTATCGGGCCTTTAAAATCTTTTAACAATTCACGCGCACAATTAACGGCATGACCGGTACCTAGTTGTTTTTCCTGAACGCATGTTTTATAAGGAGCAACCGCCTTTTCAACTTCTTGACCTTCAGGAGAAATAACCGTAACAATTTCATCTGTCGGAATAGTTTTCAGAGTATCTATAATATGATTTATCATCGGTTTACCGCACACCGGCATCAAAACTTTCGGTTTATCAGATTTCATTCTGGTACCTTTGCCGGCACCTAAGATAATTGCAGCGATTTTATTTTTCATTTTCTTTTATCCTTTACGAAATTTTTAATCTTTTTGTTATTATATATTATTAAATTCAAATTTAATAGTAAACATCTTGAGGCTTTTTATGCAAAAACTTTTTTTTACAATATGTTTCATTATAAGTTTTTTAGCTGTTGGAAACGTCAGTGCCGATGTTGTATCTTTAGCCGACCCCAATCAAATAAAACAAGCTCCGGATATGAAATCTCCGTATGATATTATTGTAACCGAAAGCCTGCCTAATCCTCAAAATTTTGATGAAGTAAAAGACTTTTTCAAAAAAAGATTTGAAAATGCCGCCCGTTCGGAAAAAGAAGAAAATTTTGATATAACAAAATCATCTTCCGTCGGAGTTTTGTATTCTCCGGAATATTACGAAAGACAAAAAGAAGCCAATAAATCAACATTCGAAAAAATTTATGATGAAGCCATAGCCGCTCTTCATAAAGATGATAAACAACAGCAAGCCGGAGCGCCGGATACAGATGTTTCAAATCAGGTTGAAAGCGCAGAAACAGCGACAAGATTTTTTACTTTAGCACCTCAAGAAGTTGTTCAACAAGAGAATATACCAAGCGTTTCGGTTACTCTGCCGAGCGGCAGAAAAATTCTGGCTCCTACCGAAGAACATATACCTTATTTACTCTCTTACATTGATGTTCAATCAAACGGTTACTTAAAAATAGAAGAAACCATAATAATTGTTGCCGACGGCAAAAAATTCAAATACGGTTTTCCGCGTTATTTTTCAAAATATTCGTATGATGAAAAAGGCAAGCGCCACAGAATTGATTTAATCTTAAATTCGGTTGAAATTAACTCGGTTGAAGTTCCTTATATTTTGGAAGAAATCGGAAATGATATAATAATGAAACCTCAATATAACCAAGAATTGGAACCGGGTGTATATACCTATAAATTCAGTTATCTGATAAATAACAAAATCCATCCGTCAGAAAAATTTACGGTTCTCGATTGGAATATAACCGGAAGTCCTCTTAATGCTTTTATTACCTCGGCAAACGCCATAATTTCACTTCCTGACGGACATACTTTTTCCGATTCAAAAACTTTCATCGGCTATCCGGGAAATTATTCTGACCAAAGGGTAAACACCTTTCTTTTAGCTAAAAATGTTTTGGCGATTTCATCGGTAACTCCGGTATTAAATATGGAAAATATGGATATATTAACCGTTATGAATTCCAACTTATTTATGAAAGATTTTAATAAAAACTTTTCACATTTTATCACCGATTGGGGAAAATTGTTTTATGCCGGCATCGGTTTATTGATAATTTTCATCTCTTTTGTAATATCACTATTAACCCTGAAATATGACCAGCATAAAAACAAATATAATCCTTCATACAACGGTTCTTTAATGCGTAGTATTTTAATCGGAAAATATGATAAAATAGCTTTCATTTCCCAACTTTTAGACTTATATCGCAAAGGTGCGGTTGATTTAACGCAAGATAACGGCAGAATATTTATCAAAGCCAAAAATATCAAAAATTCAAAACTGAACAAAATCGAAAAGAGAGGATTAAAAATACTTTTCGGAAAATTATCAACCGTAGAGTTTAACAAATCATTCAGTCCTAAAATCAAAAAAGCGATGAACTATTTTGAAAAACATTCGGTTAAAAAAATAAATAAATATAAAATAAAACATAATATCGGATATTTAATATTCAGCATGGCAATGTTGTTTATAACAACTTTAGCCATATCTTTAATCAGTGTAAATTTTGCCCAAAGCTTTTTAATTTTGTTCTTAACTATCGTTTTATCATGTTTTTATATTTGGATTTTACGACATAAATTTAAGAATTTTATTGTAGGTTTAATTTTAAAAATTTTATCTATTATTGCTCTTATTTTCGTTTGGCTTTTCAGCAGTATTTATATCGGAAACATAACCGGTATTTTAATAATAGCTTCGGTTATCATAATTTTTGAATTTTCAAAAATTTTCAGTGAATATAACAATTTTATAAACGATGCCAAAAATGCAATTTCCAATTACAAAGAGTTTCTAATAACCAACTCCGATGCCATAAATTTAAGTCGAGATTTTGTTAATCAGCAAGCTAACATACACGCTCTTAATATTATGGAATATTATCCTTTGAATATTTCCAATAAAAACTTTTATAAATTGGATATAGCTGAAGACTTAAAAAGAATTTTAGTTGATATTTTATAAATTAAAATCCGCTGTTGAAACAGCGGATTTTTTTTTAAGAATTCATATTTTGAAAGAAATCTTCGTTATTTTTTGTTTGACGAAGTTTTTCGAGCAAAAATTCCATACCGTCGGTCATACCCATTTGCATAAGAACGCGACGCAATACCCACATTTTAGTCAAAATATTTTTATCAACCAACAATTCTTCTTTTCTGGTTCCCGAACGAGTTATATCAATAGTCGGGAACAAGCGTTTATCGGTTAATTTTCTATCCAATATAATTTCCGAGTTTCCGGTACCCTTAAACTCTTCAAAAATAACTTCATCCATACGCGAACCTGTATCAATCAAAGCGGTGGCAATAATTGTTAAGGAACCGCCTTCTTCGACATTACGGGCAGCACCTAACAAACGTTTAGGGCGCTGTAAAGCATTAGCATCAACACCGCCGGTTAAAACTTTACCCGAAGAAGGAACTACTGCATTATAAGCTCTTCCCAAACGGGTGATGGAATCCAATAAAATAACTACATCTTTTTTAGTTTCTACCAGACGTTTGGCTTTTTCAATACACATTTCGGCAACCTGTACGTGTCTCGTTGC
>ONLJ01000059.1 GCA_900318605.1 uncultured Rhodospirillaceae bacterium
TCGCGGTGCGGCGCATCCGCGAATCAAGGGATCTTTGCTCCGGCGGTTGCGCTTTTTAAGCGCATAAATCCGCCGCTTCCTTATTCTACATAATAAAACACTTGTCATCCTTGGGCAAGCGAAGCGAGAGCCGATGATCCCGACAATAAAAAGTTATTCCGAGGCGATTTTAATCGCCGTGGTAATCTCCTTCAAACAAAGTACTTTTTCTCGTTTTCTCCCTCGTCATCATGAGGAGGCGCTTTAGCGCCGACGTGATGATCTCCTCCAAACAAAGTACTATCACAGGTTTTTATGTTGTCACTACGAGTTGAAGGCGTGGGCAATTTTATTGAACGGTTATTCATAGAATTAAGATCCCCATAGCTATTATTACCGCCTCAAAATTGCCTTTCTTTTTCCGCACATACTAATTTTTAAATGAAACCGTTTTGTATAACACTGTATTTAAATTATTTTAACTCAAACATTTACCTAAAAACACTGTATTTAAAAGATTAAATTATTACACCATCAATTTTTTAAAATAGCGATTGCTTTTTTTTAGGTTTTGTGATTTATTACACTCCGAATTGAGGTCAAAATGGAAAGAATTTATGATGTAATAGTTGTCGGCGGAGGACACGCCGGTTGTGAAGCTTGTGCGGCGGCTGCTCGCTGCGGAGCCAAAACTGCGCTTGTTACTCATAAAATTTCAACCGTCGGCGAGATGTCATGCAATCCGGCAATCGGCGGACTAGGCAAAGGACATCTGGTGCGCGAGATTGATGCTCTCGACGGTTTGATGGGTACGGTTATCGATAAGGCCGGAATTCAGTTCCGTATGCTCAATCTTTCCAAAGGACCGGCGGTTCGCGGCCCGCGCGCTCAAGCCGACCGTAACCTTTACAAAAAATATATGCTTGAAGCTTTGCAAAGCACCGAAAATCTTGACTTGATTGAAGGCGCAGTTGAAGGTTTGTTGATTAAAGACCAAACAGTCTGTGGTGTTGTGCTATCAGACGGGCAAAAAATTGAGGCAAAAGCCGTTGTTTTAACGACCGGAACTTTTCTGAACGGTGTTATGTTTACCGGTCATCAAACTACGACAGGCGGACGTGTGAACGATGTTTCATGCATTGGGATAACACCGTATTTAAAAGAATTGGGATTAAACCTCGGGCGTCTTAAAACCGGTACTCCGGCTCGCCTGAACGGCGATACGATAAATTGGAAAATCCTTGAAAAACAGGCAGGCGATGAACGTCCGGAGCCGTTTTCATTTTTAACCGAATCCTTGCCGCAACCTCAGATAAATTGCGGGATTACATATACTAATGAGGAAACTCACAAAATTATCCGTGATAATTTTTCAAAATGTGCTTTGTTTTCTGGATTGATCACCGGCAAAGGTCCGCGCTACTGCCCGAGCATCGAGGACAAGCTTGTTCGTTTTGCCGACCGCACGGCGCACCAGATTTTTTTGGAGTCGGAAGGCTATAATACCAACGTTGTTTATCCGAACGGCATTTCAACTTCTTTGCCTGCCGATGTTCAAGAGCAGTTCATTCATACGATGAAAGGCTTGGAGAATGTTGAGATTCTGCGCTATGCCTATGCGATTGAATATGATTATGTTGATCCGCAAGAATTAGACCACACCTTAGCCGTGAAAAAAGCCGAAGGTCTTTATCTAGCCGGACAAATCAATGGTACGACCGGCTATGAGGAAGCCGGCGCTCAGGGTTTGCTTGCCGGAGTAAATGCCGCACTTTATGCCTTGAATACCGGCAAAGAATTTTACATTGACCGCAGTCAGGGATACATCGGAGTGATGGTTGATGACCTGATAACCAAAGGGGTTGATGAGCCGTATCGAATGTTTACTTCGCGTTCGGAATATCGCTTGGTTTTGCGTGCCGACAATGCCGACATGCGCTTAACCGAACTTGGTCATGACATCGGTTGCGTCGGAGATGAGCGCTATGCAAAATTTAAGGAAAAGTCAGAAAAAATAAAAGCTTACAATCGATATTGCAAGGACAAAATAATTTCTTATCCTGAAATTGAGGCTCAAGGTATAATGGTAAAGCATACCGGCAAAAAAAGCTTAAAAGATTTGATGGGATATCAAAATGTTTCACGTGAAACAATAAATAATTGGGATGAGGCTTCGTGCGCGATTGAAGACAAGATTTTTGAACAGGTTGAGATTGAAGCGAAATACGCCGGATACTTAAAAAGAGAGTATGAGGACATTAAGGTCTTTAAGCGTGATGAGAACTTGAAAATCCGTGAAGACATTGATTACGGCAAAATCGGCGGACTATCGAACGAGATGGTTCAACGTTTTAATGCTGTTCGCCCGAAAACCATCGGCGAAGCTTCACGAATTTCCGGAGTTACGCCGGCGGCGGTTACCGCAATTTTGGGATATTTGAAAAAATGATTCAGGACTTTACTTATCACTGCCATACAAATTTTTCCGACGGCAGCTGTTCGCTTGAAGAAATGGTCGGGCAGGCAAGAAAAATCGGGTTTTCGCATATTGGAATCAGCGACCATCTGATTGTCCATAAAAACATTGAGCAAAGCCCGTCATGGCAGATAATGACAAACAGGTCCGGAGCTCATGTTTATAAAAAAGACTTTAAGAGCACCCTACCCGATTATCAAAAACATTGTGAGGAAATCAGAAAACTTTCGCGGCGGGAAAATTTTAAAATTCTGGTCGGCTTTGAAGTTGACTTTTTTACCTATGACGGTTGGCTTGAGGAAATGAAAGAATTTTTGGCTCAGCTTGATTATGACTATCTTATCAGCGGAAATCACTTCTTGTTTGACAGCAGTTGCGAGACAATTTACAATATTGACAAGAGGCTTTCCGGAATTATAGATAAGTCAAAAATTCAGAGTCTGATATCTTCGCATTTTAAGGCGGTTGCCGAATCAGCAAAAAGCGGGCTGTTTCGGTTTGTGGCTCATTTGGATTATGTGCGGAAGATGGGAACGGAATTTTGCGGTTCTTCAGATTTTGTTGCTGAAAAGAGTAAATTGTTGGAAGCCTTGAAAATCAGCGGAATCGGAGCAGAGATAAGTACTAAAGGTTTAAGAAAAATCGGCGATTTTTATCCTGATGAATGGTTTTTGAAAAAAATCAAAGAGCAGGGGATTCCAATGGTTATCAGCGATGATGCGCACAAAGTGGAAGAACTTGGTTTTGATTTTGATAAAGCGGAAGAAAGACTTTCGGAATTTGGTATATTAAACCGGATAATGTTTTGATTTTACTGATTTATTTTACTTGAATTGTTACAAAAATATGACATTTCGAGTTTTGTAGCCGAAATATGCTTTACATTTGTCGAAAAAGAAGTTATAATGCAAACATAAAGAGGTTACAACACTGTTTTATAAGGAGAAGTGTCATGGCTGAAAATGATAAAAGCAAGGTAGACGGTAAGTTTATACAAGAATGTCTCCAAAAAAGAGAAGATGTATATAAAAAAGCAGTGGAATGTCGAAAACTTGCTATGGAATCTCAGAAAGCGGCCGAAAAGTTGTTTGAAGAAATTCAAAGACTAAAGCAAGAAATTGCCCAGAGAGACAAGGACTATGCTACTTTAGCTAACGGTCCGGGGAAATATCGGTATAAAGAAGAGACGGATAAAAAACGCGCAGAATTGAAAAATCTTCAAACTGCATTGAAAAAACAAAATGCGATAACTAGGGGATATAATACCGCAAGGAGAGGGTACGAGCAGTCGTCCAGAAGTTATGGTGTAGCCGTTAGAGAAGCTCAAAAACAAATGAAAGAAGATTCTGAAAAGGCTAATGCTCAAAAACAAAGAGAGAAGCGAGTTGCAGCGGCAAAACAACGGGTTGCCGATATGCGGGCGGCAGTCAAGAAAAAGGCTGAGGAGCTCGGCAAGGACGTTAAAATGGAAGAGTTGCGCGATTCGAGAGGAAATCGTATCTTTACTTTCCAAGACAAAGATGGTAAGTATATTGGTGTTATGTCGGCTAAGAGAGGAAAACCGCTCGGCGAGTATATTGATGCGACTAAGTCCGCAGAATTGCAAGCACTTTGCCAAGATGCCAAGGATATGAGTAAGAATAAAAAAGCTAATCTGGCTCAGATGATAGATATTATTGATAATCGAGCAAAACTTGAGGCTGAGATTGCTAAAGGTAAGGAAAATAAGGATAGATCTTCTGAAAAATCGATGTCATTGGCTGATTTGCAAAAGTTTGCTAAACCGATGACAGTACAAGAAATTGAAGCAAGTCTGAAAAAATCTAAAGAAATAAAAGCTCTTGAAACAAAGGATGTACCTAAATCCGTTAAGACACCTGAAGTTCGCTTGATTCCAAAGAAGAGACGCAATGGAGAGGATAGTAAGCGCCGTTTTGAAGCTATTGAATTGATGGATGCTAATGGTAATACATTTAGACTTACAAAGAAAATGATGAAAGAAGCGGTTAAACAACAAGGAAACTCAGCAGCTTCTCGCAGTGAGATGGTTGACTATTCTTGGGATAACTACGTAGAGGCGGCAAAAAAAGGTCAACTCAAGCCGGAAACAGTTGCTTCATTCTTTAAAGGTCAGGCAAATATGGGAGAAACCCAAGTAGATGAAACAACCAAATCAACCGCAATCCCATCTATCAATGCAACTCTTGCAGTAGATAACAAAATGGAAGATACTGTTAAAGCAGCTGACCAAACAATAAACCGTATTGGTATTATGCGTTATAGGAATAATCAACGAGGTGGATAAAACTTTTTACCATAAAAAACGTTCAATTTTTAAGGCTCTCATGATTAAGTTTGTGGGGGCTTTTTTGGTGGGAAAATATTGTCATTGTCATCCTGAGGCTTGAGCGAAGCGAGCGGGCGTAAGGATTTTACTAAAGCAGAAAAGCGGGTGCGTTTTGCCTCTCTGCCTTACAACAGGCTCTGTACTTGTCATTGAAATCTTGACATCCGCTCACTTTCGTTCGGGGTTCAAGATGACTA
The DNA here is from genome assembly GCA_900318605.1 of uncultured Rhodospirillaceae bacterium. Lineage (GTDB taxonomy): Bacteria > Pseudomonadota > Alphaproteobacteria > RF32 > CAG-239 > RUG410. The sequence goes on from ONLJ01000059.1 coordinate 5,000, forward strand.
AGGATGGTTTGTTTTTTTCTGGATTCTTCGCCTTCGGCTCAGAATGACGTTGATGGGTTTTTGCATAAGGTACTTGTTGAAGGAGATTACGACGTCGAAACTGCGTTTCTCCTCGGAATGACTATATAAAAAATGCTCCTCGCAATGACAGATCGTGTTTTTTTGTAAGGGATTTTTTATAAAAAATGATTGATAATTTTATGAGAAAAATTATTAAAAAAAATCGTTATTTTAATTGCCTGTTAAGTAATTTGTGTTATAGTGGCGGCAATTTTGTATGAATAGCTATTTATAAAAGGGTATAAAAATGGAATCTAGTGCTCTCTCTGATGTTGCGCAAACCGCAACTGAACAAATGTCTTTATGGGATATGGTGTGGTCATCAGATACAATTACCAAAGTCGTGATGATTGGTCTTATTGCTGCTTCCGTCTGGTCGTGGGCGATTATTTTGGAAAAATTTTCCACTATGCGCCAAGTTCGTAACTTATCGAAAAAATTTGAAGAAGCCTTTTGGTCCGGCGGCTCATTAGACCGTTTGTATGATGCAATCGGCAACCGCCCGCGTGACCCGATGTCGGCAATGTTTGTTGCCGCAATGCGCGAGTGGAAGCGTAATACCTTAATGAAAGGCAAAACCGATCGTAGCCTGCGAGGCGTGTCGCTTCAACAACGTATCGAAAAGGCTATGATGGTGTCGATGGATAAGGAACTCGAAAGCTTGGATACACATTTGGGGTTTCTGTCTTCTACCGGTTCGGTGGCGCCACTTATCGGTTTGTTCGGTACAATCTGGGGTATTATCAACAGTTTTAATGCTATTGCTATAACTCAAAGCAATTCACTTTCCGCTATGGCTCCGGGTATCGCCGAGGCTTTGTTTACTACCGCATTCGGTCTTATGGCCGCTATTCCGGCGGTTGTTGCTTATAACGTAATCACTTCGAATATTGATCGCTATGCCAAAAAATTGGAAAACTTTATGGCCGAATTTTCAACGATTCTTTCGCGTGAAATTGATGAAACAACCTTAAAGGCTGATTTAGCGGGAGAATAAAATGGCCAGAATCCAAAATTCAGCATTCGGGTATCAACGCCGCCAAACCCATCGCAGACCGGAAATCAATATCACTAACCTAATGGATGTGATGATGGTTCTTCTGGTGGTGTTTATGGTCGCCGCTCCGCTCATGACTTCAGGTATTCAGCTTGACTTACCGAAGGTCGGCGGAAAAAATCTGGAAGGCAAAGAAACTTCCATCAATATCAGTGTCGATAAAGACGGTCTTTATTATATTGGCGAAAGTGTGGTTGAAGATGAGGAAATCGTGCCGAAACTCGAGGCTATAAGAGGTGAAAACGACACTCTTTCGGTGGTTATTTCCGGCGATACCACAACTTCTTACGGTCGTGTTATCGGTTTGATGGCTATGCTTAAAGAAGCCGGATTCGATAAGGTCGGATTGAAAACAGAAGCAAAACCTTTTCAAAAGAAGAAATAAAGCCTGATGAATAAGCACCTGACACAATCAATCGTTTTGCATATCGCGGTGGCAATTATTTTCATCGTCGATATGCCGGAATTGTGGCATCATGATATGACATTAGGTCAATCCCCGATTATCGTTGATTTGTCAGAAGTAAGAATCGATGAATTTACAAACTTGCCGGCTAAAGCCGAGTTTGGTCCGGAAGATCGTAAGGCAACGGTCGAGGAAAAACCGCAAGAACAATATAATCAGGAAACTCCGCCGGAACCTGAGCCTGAGCCGGTAAAAGAGGAAGTTAAAGCTCAAGAGCCGGAGCCTCAGTCGGAACCGGAGCCTGAGCCGGAACCTAAACAGGATTATGTCGCTCCGCCTGAGCCGGAAAAGAAACCGACACCGGAAAAAAAGCCGGAGCCGAAACCGCAACCTAAAAAACCGCCTGTGCCTTCGGCTAAGCCAAAACCTAAACCACAGCCTAAGCCTGAACCGAAAAAACAGGAAAAGCCACAAGAGCAAAATAATATCCAAAATAACGCCTTAAAGAGTTTGATGCGTGAGCTTGATAATAACCGTAATCTTGATATTGCCGATAAAACTCAATCGGCAATGATTAAAGAAGGTACGCCGGTTAATAATATGGGTATTGAGGGCGGTAACAGCGATGGTTCGTATTTCTCCGATTTGACGATTTCTGAGACCGATGCAATCGCAAGCTTGTTGCGCCAAAACTGGAATTTGGACCCGGGAGCTATCGGAATGGAAAATATGATGGTGCCTATCAGAGTCTATTTGGCGCGCGACGGTTCAATCCAAAAAATCGAATTTATCGAACAAGGCAGATTTAACTCTGACCCATCGTATCGGGCGGTTGCCGAGAGTGCGCAACGCGCAATTTATGCGACAGCACAGGCATTTAAGGAAGTGTTTGGTGTTAAATATTCCGATCGTTATGACGTTTGGAAAACTCTTAAACTCTATTTTGATCCGCTCGATAAAGGTGTGAGATAATTTTAATTTATTCAAACTAAAATCAAGTTAATAACATTTATCCGGACTTGCAAAATTTAAGCAGATGACTTAATTTGTTCTTCAAGGAGATTCAATGAATATCAGTGAAGAAATTTTAAGCTATGGTTTATCCTTGGAAACCTTTGCTAAACTGAAGAAATTTGCCGGCGTTCTGGTGGACTGGAACGCTAAAATGAATTTGGTCAGCAAGAACTCGATGAATGATTTGTGGGTGCGGCATATCCTTGATTCTCTGCAGCTTTTGAGCTATCTTCCAAATGGTGTTAACACGATTGTTGATATCGGAAGCGGTGCCGGTTTTCCGGCAGTCGTTTTGGCTGTGGCTATGGCTGAAAAAATGCCGCAGACAAAGCTTGTCTTGGTTGAAAGTATTACTAAAAAAACAGTGTATTTAAATGATGTCGTGCAAAAATTAGGCTTAAAAAATGTGCAAATTATAAATTCTCGTGTCGAAAACATTGTATTTAAAGATGTTGATGTTATTACGGCACGAGCAGTCGCGGCGCTTGATGTGCTTCTTTCTTATCAAGATAAAATAGGTTCTGGTAAAACTTTCGGACTGTATCTTAAGGGCAAAAGTTATGGCCAAGAGGTTGAAAATGCTCGCAAAAATTGGGATTTTGCCTGTGATGTCGCTTCCAATAAATACAATGATGATGGCGTTGTGCTGAAAATATCAGATGTTAGGAGAAAAAAATGAAAATTATTTCAATCGCAAACCGAAAGGGCGGAGTCGGTAAAACGACTACGGCAATCAATGTTGCTACGGCTCTGTCGGCGATTGAAAAAAAAGTGCTGGTCATGGATTTTGACCCGCAGGGAAATGCTACAACTTCGCTCGGTATTGCAAAAGAAAAAGGAAAACCTTCAACTTATGAAGTGTTAATCGGAATAAATCAGCCCAAAAGTGCTATTGTTCCGACTAATCTGCCGTATTTTGATTTGATGCCATCATCGCCGGATTTGGCGGCTGCCGAAATTGAGTTGATAAATGTGCCAAAAAGAGAATATCGGCTCAAAAGTGCTCTTGAGAGCGTGGCCTCGAATTATGATTATGTTATTGTCGATTGTCCGCCGTCACTTAACCTGATTTCAATCAATGCGCTGACTGCGGCTACTGATGTGATTGTGCCGCTGCAATGTGAATTTTTGGCGCTTGAGGGCTTGGCAGATTTGATGAAAAATATCAATGCGGTTAAGCGTAATTTTAATCCGCAACTGAAACTGCTCGGTATTATCCTGACAATGTTCAGTCGGCAGAATAATTTAAGCAAAATGATAGAAGTTGATGTCCGAAAGTATTTCGGTGATAAAGTGTTTGATACGGTTATTCCGAGAAATGTGAGAGTTGCGGAAGCGCCGTCGCATGGTAAACCTGTTCTTATTTATGATTTCAAAAGCAGCGGGGCGCAGGCTTATATCAATCTTGCTAAAGAAATTTTGAAAAGAGAAAAGGATATCTAAATGAATGATAAATCGAAAAAGTTCGGACTGGGGCGCGGTTTGGAAGCGCTTTTGGGCGATGAAAAGTTTGATTTGAATGATAATCTTTCCGATATCGATTCATTGATGAAAAACACTGTATTTAAATCTGAAAGCAAAAATGAACTGCCTTTGGAAAAAATTGAACGGTGTTCTTTTCAGCCTCGCAGCGAATTTAATCAAGAGGCTTTGCGGGAATTAAGCGAATCCATTAAAGAAAAAGGGGTTTTGCAACCGATTTTGGTGCGAGAAAAGGGCGATAAGTATGAAATTATCGCCGGTGAACGACGTTTTCAGGCGGCAAAGCTTGCCGGACTTGCAACTATACCGGCGATTGTTAAACAGTTTAATGACGGGCAAGTGCTGGAAATAGCTTTAATTGAAAACATTCAGCGCGAAAATTTATCGGCAATCGAAGAAGCAAAAGGTTTGTTTCGCTTGATTGATGAATATCGCTATAAACAGGAAGAACTCGGAAAACTTATCGGAAAATCAAGGAGTTATATTGCAAATACTTTAAGACTGCTCAATTTGCCTAACAAAGTGCAAAGGCTTATATTGGACGGTAAATTATCTGCCGGTCATGCCCGCACGCTTATCGGACTCGAAAATGCCGAAGAACTGGCCGAAACAATCGTGCGCAAGGATTTGAGCGTTCGTGATGCCGAAAAACTGGCTGCCGAAAATAAACCGGTGAAAATCAAAATTAAATATATCGAAACGCCCGATTTAAATCTCAAAAGCATAATGGATGATTTGGAAGAAAAATTAGGCTTGAAAGTTAAAATTTATGCTGGAAAAAAAGGCGCGGGAAGTATAACATTGAAATATGAAAATCCGGCACAGCTCAGTAAGCTGCTGGATATTTTGGAAGAACGTTAATTTTTTATTGAAAGAAAGGACTTGAAAAATGGTTGATATTTTGGAAGAAATGAAGAAAAAATGTGCCGCTGCCGGATATTATCCGACCGCTAATATCGAAAAAATCGCTCGTGCCAAAAATATGATGTTCGGGCAAGATGAATGGCACCGTTGTCCGTGTGACGGCTCAAATGAAAAAAGATTCTGTATTTCGCCGCTGTGCCAAAGCGATATTGAGCGCGACGGAATTTGTCATTGTCGTTGCTATCAAAAAGTAAAACCTTAAAAAAAAGGATTATTTAATGCCGGATCCGAAGTTTGTTCATTTGCGTGTGCATACCGCTTATTCGCTCTCCTTGGGGGCGATGCCGGTGCCGATGTTGATGAAAAAACTTGCTGATAATGAGGTGCCGGCTTGTGCAATAACCGATAGAGGTAATCTTTTCGGCGGTAAGGCTTTTTCTCATTATGCCGCCGACTTCGGTATTAAGCCGATTTTGGGTTCGGAACTTTGTCTGCACAACGACGATTGTGAGAATATCGCAATTTCTAAGGGTAGAGAACTTGAACCCGATAGAATTATTTTGCTCGTGAAAAACGAAACCGGTTATAATTCATTGATGAAGCTTTTTCGTCGCTATTATCTTGATAATGTCGAAATAAGTGATACGCCACAACTTTTCATAGATAATTTGCGCGATTTTAAGGACGGCTTAATCTGTCTGACCGGTGGCTATGAGGGACCTATCGGGCGCTTGATTTTGCAAAATCGTAAAGATGATGCCGAGAAAAAACTCATTGAACTGAAAGAAATTTTCGGCGATAATCTTTATATCGAAATATCGCGTGTCGGCTATGAGGAAGAAAAACTTACCGAAAGCTCATTTATTGAGCTTGCCTATAAACATAATGTTCCTCTGGTGGCGACTAATGATGTGTTTTTCTTTGATACCGATATGTATGAGGCCCATGATGCTTTGATTTGTATCGCCGCCGGCGAATATGTTGCTGACGAAAAACGAAAAAAGTATCTGCCGAATAACCGTTGGCGCTCAGAAGCGGAAATGGTCGAGCTGTTTAAGGATATTCCGGAGGCTGTTCAAAATACCGTAAATATTGCCAAGAGATGTAATTATTTGTCGGAGAAAAAAGATCCGCTTTTACCGATTTTTATTTGTCCTGATGGTAAAACGCAGGACGAATATATTACCGAGGAAGCTTATAAAGGCTTAAATGAGCGTATGAAAGTACAGGTTTATACTCCTGACATGAGTGCCGAAAAAAAGGCAGAGATTGATAAAATTTATTATTCAAGATTGGATTATGAACTTAATGTTATCAAAAAAATGGGATTCCCGGGGTATTTTTTAATCGTGTCGGATTTTATTCTGTGGTCAAAAAATAATGGTGTTCCTATCGGCCCGGGGCGTGGTTCGGGAGCCGGTTCAATCGTGGCTTGGTCCTTAAAAATTACCGATTTGGACCCGATTCGCTTGGATTTGCTTTTTGAACGTTTCTTAAATCCGGAACGTGTCAATATGCCGGATTTCGACGTCGATTTGTGTCAGGAAAATCGCTACAAAACTATTGAATACGTGCAGAAAAAATACGGATATGACCATGTTGCCCAAATTATTACTTACGGTAAATTGCAATCGAAAGCGGTTATTCGTGATGTGGCACGTGTTCTGCAGATGCCATATAGTCAAGCCGATCGTATTTCGAAAATGATTCCCAAAGGGCAGGGCGGTAAAAATCCGACGCTGCCGGAAGCACTTGAACAAGTGCCGGAGTTGGAGGAAATGCGAGTTAATGACCCGCAAGTCAACAAGCTTTTTGATATTGCCATTAAGCTTGAAGGACTTTATCGAAACTCAGGTATGCATGCCGCCGGCGTGGTAATCGGCGATCGGCCGCTTGACCAGCTGGTGCCGCTCTATAAGGACCCGAGAGCAGATATGCCGGTTACTCAATATGATATGAAATACGTCGAGGAAACCGGCTTGATTAAATTCGACTTTTTGGGATTGAAAACACTTACAGTAATCAAACGTGCCGTTGACTGGGTTAAAAAAATTCACGGAGTTGAACTTGATATGGCTTCGATTCCGCTTGATGATGTGCAAACATACAAAATTTTGCAGGACGGTAATACCAGTGCCGTGTTCCAGTTTGAATCAGCCGGTATGCGCGATGTGATGAAACAGATTAAACCTGATAGATTCGAAGACTTAATCGCGGTTATTTCTCTTTATCGTCCGGGACCGATGGATAATATTCCGACCTATATCAATCGTAAACATGGCAAAGAAAAAATAACCTATCTCCATCCGGATTTGGCGCCTATCTTAGATGAAACTTACGGAATTATGGTTTATCAGGAGCAAGTCATGAAAATTGCTCAGGTCTTGGGCGGATATACCTTGGGTGGTGCCGATAAACTGCGTAAAGTTATGGGTAAAAAACAACGTGAGGAAATTCCGCATCAGCGACAAATGTTTACCGAAGGTGCTATTAAAAACGGTATTGACAGCGAAGTGGCTAAAACGATTTTTGACCAGATGGAAAAGTTTGCTTCGTACGGATTTAATAAATCTCATGCCGCCGCTTATTCCCTGATTTCTTATCAAACCGCTTACTTGAAAGCTCATTATCCGGTTGAATTTATGTGCGCAATTATGGATTTTGATATTACTAATGATGAAAAAATATCATTCTATACCGAAGAAATCAAAAAAATGGGATTTAAGGTCTTAATGCCGGATATCAATGAATCTGATGCTTTATTTAAGGTTGAAAACGGTAATATCCGTTTTGCGCTTGCCGGTATTAAGGGTGTGGGCGAAGCTAATATGAATGCGATTGTTAAAGAGCGTGAACGAGGCGGCAAGTTTAAAAGTATTTCAGATTTTATTCATCGTACCGATATTAAGCAAATTAACCGCAAACAACTTGAACAACTGATTAAAGGCGGAGCGTTTGATTGTTTGGATAATAATCGCGGTAAACTTTTTGCTAATATCGATAATATCTTGAAACACATTGCTGCGGCAAGCGAGATTAAAACAAGCTCGCAATCATCGCTTTTCGGTGCTGAGGAATTGGCTTCAGACATTAAATTACAGGAAAAATCCGATTGGCCGAGTTTGGAACGTTTGCAATATGAGGCAGAAGCCATCGGATTTTATCTTTCTGCTCATCCTCTCGACAATTATGCCGGTTCAATGAAACGTTTGGGAGTTAAAAATTACGGCGAAATTATCCGTAATATTAAAACCGGAGATAAATTGCAGGCAAATCTCGCCGGTTGTTTGCAATCTTTTCAGCGTAAATTAAGTAAAAGCGGTAAACCGTTCGCCTTTATAAAAATGTCGGATACCTCTGGCGAATATGAAGGACTTTTGTTTTCGGAAGGAATCAAAAAATATGGGGATATTTTGGAAAGCGGCGCACCGCTTTATGCTCAGGTTACTATCGATAAACAAACCGAAGATGTGCCACCGAGAATGATGTTTAATGTTATCAAAACCCTTGATGATGCAATCGCTGAAAATTCTAAGGGATTGATTATTTATGTTTCCGATGTTGCGGCTGTTCGCCCTGTTAAAGAGGCTCTTCAACATGAAAATTTTGGCATTAACAGAGTTTATATCAAACCGCAAATTGAAGATTGGGACGTCAGAATCGAACTCAAAAACGGTTATGCGTTTGCTGACGGAAAAACCATAACGGCTATCAGAGGTATTGCCGGTGTAACAATGGTGGAGGAAATTTAAGATGATAAAAGAAAGAAGATTTACGATACTTAATGTCCTTGATTGTAGTATTGATAACGCTTGGCTTTTTATTAAAAAATGGCGGGTTTGGCTGACTTATGTTTCGGCTTTCTTCTTTTTGAATGCTGTTTGCGGTAATTGGTCGCATACCTGCAAGGATTCGCTTTCGATTTCCTGGTGGTGTCCGTCTTCATCGAATTTTTATCTGGCTTATGCTCGGATGATTTTTTATTATTTAGCCGAGTTGTTTTTGATTTTTTCGTTTGCTTTCGATATTTATAACGAGGCTTTCGGTTCGGTTAAATCAGGATTCGGCGCTTTATTTAAAATAAAAAAAGATAAGCTGAAATTTGTCGGTTTTGCCGGTTTGCTCTGCTTGGTGTTTTTCGGTTCATTGTTTGTTTGCGTATGGATTATTTTCAGAAAAGCCAACCCGAACTGGCTGATTGAATTTGGATACTTTTTGATTGTCTTTTCTTTGGCGACGTTTGTCGTTTTGATATTGAGGACGTCGGCTTCGGTCGGATTGTTTTTGGAAAACGGAAAAATTCCTGATTTTAAGCATGTTTTTAAGTTGACACATGGCAAATTTTATGTGGTTTTACTTACATTTTGCGCCACGACTTACATTATCAGCCTTTTGCAGATGAAAAGCAAGGGATTACTTGAACTTTGGAATATCCAACACAACTATTTTCATATCGCATTGATAAGCGAATTTATCGGTTGCTTGATTCAGACATTTGTATTGATTGTCTATGTCGCCTACTTTGTTGCTGAGGCTCAGTGCGTTAAATCAAATCAGCAAAAGCAGATTATTTCTTAGCGCTGATGATTTTTATCGCATCGTCCAAAGACAGGTCGCTTAAAGAGTAGCCTTTCGGAATCGCATAGTTATTTTTGCCGCATTTAAGATACATTCCGTAACGCCCTTTTTGCAACGATATATCCTCGTTTGTTTTCGGATTTTTTCCTAAAATTGTCGGTTCAGGTTTAGCAATGGCAGATTGCAAAATCTCGGCGGCGCGCTCTTTTGTAATGTTGAAAATATTGTCATCTCCGGTCAACGATTTTGACTTTGTGCCTTGCTTGATATACTGACCGAATTTGCCGATATTAACCTCAATTCCGTCGCCTAAATCACGCGGCAAGGAGAGCAAAATTTTTGCTTGTTCGAAAGTCATTTCTTCCGGTTTTACAAATTTCGGAAGCGATACGCGCTTCGGCTTTTCCGTGGTGGCGGTGGCATCCTCGCCGAGTTGAGCGTAAAAACCGTATGGACCTTTTTTCAAATATACATTTTGTTCGCCGATTTTGCCCAAAATTTGGTCTTGAATTTCTTTGGGAGCAGAGGTGGCGCTTAAGTTTGCCGCTTCGCGCTCTTCTTCTTTGGTATCGGAAAGTTGCTTGGTATATTTACACTCCGGATAATTCGAACAGCCCAAAAACGCTCCGAATTTGCCGAACTTTATGCTTAAACGCCCTTTCCCACATTCCGGACAAACACGCGGATCAGACCCGTCTTCGCGTGGCGGAAATAAGTGGGCTGAAAGTGCTTCGTCAATCTTATCGATGACTTCAGATAGTTGCAATGGCTGAACACTGTCAACGTTTTTAATAAACTTTGCCCAAAAGCCGTTAAGCAGTTTTTTCCATTCCATTTTGCCGGCGGAAACATCATCGAGATATTCTTCCAGTTGCGCCGTGAAATCGTATTCAACGTATTTCTTGAAATAATTCTCCAAAAATACCGTAACGATTCGACCGCGATCTTCAGGAATGAAACGCAGTTTATCGACTTTAACATATTTGCGCTCTTGCAGAACCGCAATAATGCTGGCATAAGTCGATGGACGGCCGATTCCGAGCTCTTCGAGTTTTTTCACCAAGCTGGCTTCGGTAAATCTCGGCGGCGGTGTGGTAAAGTGTTGCAGAGTTTTAACTTCGCCTTTATTGACTTTTTCGCCTTTTTCGACATTCGGCAGAATCGTGTTTTCATCATCTTCGGCATCGTCATCTTTACTTTCTTGATAAAGTTTCAAAAAGCCGTCAAACTGAATGACCTGGCCGGTGGCACGCAATAAAATCTTTTTATCAAACGACTTAACATCAACGACAACGCGGTCTAAAATCGCCGGATTCATCTGGCAGGCAACCGTGCGTTTCCAAATCAGCTCATAAAGTTTATGCTCGTCTGAACTTAAACTCATCTCAAGTTTTTTCGGAGTGTTCATTACATCGGACGGACGAATCGCCTCGTGGGCCTCTTGGGCATTCTTGGTTTTGTTTTTGTATTCCTTGGCGGTTTTCGGTAAGTAACTCTCTCCGAAATATTTTAAAATCGCTTCACGGCAGGCTTTTATCGCATCTTTGGAGAGGTTGACGGCATCGGTACGCATATAGGTTATGTATCCGTCTTCATAAAGTTTTTGGGCAACCTGCATCGTCTTTTTGGCGGAAAAACGAAGCTTGCGCGCGGCTTCCTGTTGCAAAGTCGAAGTCGTAAACGGAGCTGCCGGATAACGACTCGATTTTTTGCGCTCGACATTATCAACCGCAAAATCTTGTAATTCTATTTTTGCTTTGGCTTCTAGCGCTTTTTCTTGGTTGTTAATCGAAAATTTATCAAGTTTTTTGCCGTCAAGGTTGATTAGATGAGTAAGCATGTGTGCCTTTGCTTGCGTAATAATATCTACATCAACTGTCCAATATTCTTCCGGCTTAAAGTTATCGATTTCATTTTCTCGTTCGCAAATCAAACGCAACGCCACCGACTGAACGCGTCCTGCCGAACGTGAGCCCGGAAGTTTGCGCCACAAAACCGGCGAAAGAGTAAAGCCTACCAAATAATCAAGCGCCCGGCGAGCCATGTAAGCGCTGACCAAATCTTCGTCAATATCGCGAGGATTCTCGATTCCTTCCTTGACTGCTGTTTTGGTAATTTCGTGGAAAACAACACGCTGAATTTTTTTGCCCGCAAGCTTCTTTTTAGCTTTTAATTCTTCCAAAATATGCCAAGCAATTGCCTCTCCTTCTCTATCCGGGTCGGATGCGAGAATCAAGGTGTCGCAGTCTTTTAGGGCGGCGATTATGTCGTTTAGGTGTTTCTTTCCGGCCGGATTCGATTCCCATGTCATCGCAAAATCTTTATTCGGGTCAACCGAACCGTCTTTGCTAGGTAAATCGCGGATATGACCATAACTTGCCAGAACTTTATAGTCCGAACCGAGATATTTGTTAATGGTTTTGGCTTTTGCCGGAGATTCAACAACTACTAACTTCATTTTGCTTTCCTATTTTATTTTTGCCACCCGATTACCTGTTTGGCGTATAATCCTGCCCTCAAATTCCAAATTCATCAGCTGAGCGAAAAATTCACCTTGTTCCAAACCCGAAGCTCGCAATAATTCATCAATATCTATTCCCTGATAGTCGATGAGCGTGAATATATCGGAACATTTGGCTTTTGAATTTGATTTTAAGGTCGCTTTTTTTGCCGATTTTTCCGGTTTTGGAATATCTACATTATTTTCTTTATTGTCAAGAGCAAATATTTCAAACTGTCGTTTTTGGGTTTGAAAATGTACATTCATTGCTAAAAAATTAAGTATATCATCGGCAGTTTCGGTCAATATCGCTCCGTCACGGATAAGCTGATTCGGTCCGGCACTTCGCGGGTCCAGAGGCGAACCTGGTACGGCAAAAACGTCTTTTCCTTGCTCCAGCGCAGTTCCGGCGGTTATCAGAGAGCCGGATTTTATGGTCGCTTCTACCACCAAGGTTCCTTCGCAAATTCCGGAAATTATGCGATTTCGGCGCGGAAAATTAGAGGCTTGAGCCGGAGTGCCGATCGGAAATTCTGAGATTATCGCCCCGTTTCGGGCAATTTCTTCATAAATTTCGGTGTTTTCGCTCGGATATATTACATCAACTCCAGTACCTAGAACCGCAATCGTCGGGCCGTGCTGATTTTTGGCATACATTGCTCCTTTATGTGCCGAAGTGTCAATTCCGCGAGCCATGCCGGAAACTGTCAGAACATCGTTTTGAGTTAAATCATAGGCGATTCGCGAGGCAATTTTGCGGCCGTTAATCGAGGCATTGCGCGCACCGACAATCGCAATGTTCGGGCGATGATTCAACAGTTTTTCATTTCCTAAAACGTATAAAATCGGCGGAGCATCAGGTATATTGAGCAGGGTTTGCGGATAATCAAAGGAATCGAAAGGTATGATTTTTATGTTCATTTTTTTTGCTTTGGCAATTTCATCTTCCGCCTGAGATTTACTGTAAGTGCGCTTTTTCGGATTCAGATTTTTGAGCGCATTTTCGGCAGTGCCGAATTTTTTTAAGTATTTATAAAAAGTTATTGTTCCGATTCCGTCGGAGTTTATTAACTGCAATATGTCAACCGGATTTTCCAACGCTTATTTCTTCTTAAAGCTGATTTTGCTTTCTTTCCCGCTCAAAAGACGAGATATGTTTTCATGGTGTCTTAAAATAACAAGCATTGCAACAAGAACGTATCCGAGGAAAAATAAAAACGGACTTAAGAAAAATGCAGCGACCGGAACGGCTATACACGCCGTCAACGCCGCTAATGAAGAATAACGGAACAAAATCGCCATCGTGAGCCATACGGCTAAGGCAATCAAAGCTACCGGCCATGAGGTTATTAAAATAAAACCGAAAGCCGAGGATACGCCTTTTCCTCCTTTGAAATCAAGCCAAACCGAAAACATGTGACCTAAAATTCCGGCAATACCAGCAACCATCGCGCCGATGTAATTTAATTGGAAATTTAAGCCGTGAATGCCTAAAATATTGACTTCCAAAGCCGGAAGAATCCGCATTGCGGCATAGGCAGCCAAACCGGCCTTAGAGGCATCAAGGATAACGGTAAGAAGTGCCAAAAATTTGTTGCCGGTACGCAAAACATTTGTTGCGCCTATGTTTCCCGAGCCTATTTTCCTGATATCGCCGTAGCCGAACAGATAACACAATACCAGACCGAACGGAATTGAACCGGCTAAATATCCGAA
>ONLJ01000093.1 GCA_900318605.1 uncultured Rhodospirillaceae bacterium
GCCGGACTTTTAAGTAAGCAAAGTCCTTATGAGCATAAAGCTTCATATGCCGCGGGATTGTATAATTCGCATGAATTTGACTATTTTACTATGGAAAGTTCGCTCGGGTATGCTTTTAATCATAAAAACAGTCAGGATGTTTCCGCCGGTTTAAGCTTATATCGTAAGGGGTGGACTTTGGGTGGTTCGTATCGAAAGAGTTTTACTTCTTCGCATGATTATGCGTTGAATACTTCAAAAGAAATCGACATTCCTTACTTTTATGACGGATTTCGTCGCTCGCAGGCTTATAATATCGGTTTGAGCTACGAAATCGGACCATTTAAAACCGCTGTAACTTATTTTAATGCTAAAGCCGATAAAACCAATAATCAAGACCATATAGTTACTTTTGCCAACCGTTATGCTTTTCATAAAAATGCCGCAATTTATCTGGCAACGGCTTTTGCCGAATACAAAGGAGCCGATAACGAGGTTAAAAGCAATCGGGGAACTGCTGTTATCTGCGGCTTGGAACTTAATATCTGACGGAAATTTTCAAAATGAAGAACATTGCTTTTTTTTCGGATAATCAAGATTTTATCGACGATTTGGTTTTGCAAATCGAAAGGTATGCGCCGGAATTTAAGTTTTGTGATGATGAAGATGAACCTGCAGATGTTGTCGTTATTGATGATAATCCGGCGGAATATCGGCGCATCAGAGAGGTTTATAAAGGGGTTCCGTTAATTTATCTGTATAGTGATAAAAATTGCATAACTGAAAACAGTCTGAATATCGTTTTGAAAAAACCGTTTGCCTTAGTGCATTTTTTCGATATTCTGCATTCGGCAAACAATAAGTTGGACAACTCTAAGGATGGTTATTTGAATTTTGGAGTATATCAGCTTCGACCGGTCGAAAAAGAAATAGAAAACATCCGAAATCACGAAGTTATTAAGTTGACCGAAAAAGAAGTTGAGATAATAAAATATCTGTATAAGTTCAGCGACGATTACATCAGCAAAAACGAATTGCAAAAGAAGGTTTGGAAATATAACGATGATGTTTCGACACATACGGTTGAAACTCATATCTATCGTTTGCGCCGCAAGGTCGAAAAGAAAAATGCTCCGCAGTTGATTTTGACCGATAAAGGCGGATATAAACTTAAAATCGAAAGTTAAACCATGCCTGAACCGAAACGCAAAAAAACTCAAAAAATCTTAAAAATAAGCCTTTCCGACTTATTGAAAGATACGCTTGCTTATATTGTAGCAAACAAAAGATTCGTTTTGTGCGTGGCAGTGGTAAATATGGTCTTTATATTGGTTTTGAAATCGCTCGGAGGTATTTCAAATCCTTTCAGTATTCTTTGGATAATTGCTTATTATTTGTTTTGGTGCTGGTTTTATCGCAATTATTATAATCTTAAACCTTACATCTTTAGCAAAGCGATTTTTTCAAGTTTATCCCCATCGACTAAGGCTTTGGTCATTATGTTTCTGGTAACTGTCGGTATTATTTTAATGCCGATGATACCATTGTTTTTGGGATTTAATGATATATACCTTAATTTTTATGAGCAATATACATCGGCAGTTGAAAATCTTTCATCGCCTAAGGATATAAGTGCTTCTCTTATCGAAATTTCAATTATCTGTCTGATATTATCTTTGATGGCGCCGATGCTGATATGTAAACCCTATTTGGCTTGGATATCTTCTTTGCGCGGTACCAATGCTTCATTCAAAAAAGCCGGCGATAAAATCAGAGGTAATTATGCAACCTTCGTAATTATTTCGGCAATGCTGTTGTTCCCTGAAGCTATTTTTGACAGGTTAGATGCGATTTTTAATTTGCAAAACTGGTTAAGTTATACCGTAGGTACGCTGATATTTGTTTATACCAATGTTATTTTTGCCAAGATTTATGACTTCTTTTATATCAAAAACTGAAGAATCCGGTCGGGATTTTAAAAATTATGTTTGGTTTCAACCGAGGCAACGCATAAGCCGCAAAAGTAATATCTTTTCAAAAAACCGGGTACCTCTTTGATTTTAAGCAATGGTAAACCACAAAAATGTAATTTCGATATTTTTTCCCAACGCACCGGCGCCTTTATTTTATGTTCGAAAATGAAATGATTGTAAAACATAAAAGCATCATGGCGATTTTTAATTTTTTCCGGACTGATTTCGGTTGTGTTGACACTGGAAGATTCATTGTAAACATAGTAATAATCAGCCTTCGGAACCGAAACCACTTTTTTTGCATTGTATGCAGCAAGCGTGCTCCAGATAACATCTTCAAAAATAACACTCTCTTTGAAAAACAGTGAATTAGTCATGATAAAATCGCGTCGATACAAGCGATTACAAGTATAGCAGTTTTTTGGAATATCAAGCAGCCTAAATATATCATCGGTTTCGTGAGCTGTTTGCACTTTTTTATAATAAAGTATTGGCTCATTTTTACATCCGTCTTTAACCCGTATGATATTCCCGACCGCAATGTCAGTATTTTCGGCGATTGCGGCAGAATATAACTCTTCTAAAAAACAATTGTTGACATAATCGTCTGCATCAATAAATGCCAAATACTTTCCCTTAGCTACTTTTATGGCATTGTTGCGGGCAACGGATTGCCCTTGATTTTTCTGATTGAGAATCTTTATGCGCTTGTCTTTTTTCGCGTACTCACGCATAATTTTCAGACTGTTATCGGTTGAGCCGTCATTAACGCATAATATCTCGATATTGCCGAAACTCTGCGACTGCAAGGAGTTCAAACATTCAGCTAAGAACTTTTCGCAGTTATAAATCGGAACAATAACCGAGATATCAGCATTCTTCATTATCAATGCCTTAATAACCGATAGCTTTGTTCATGCTTCGGATAATCTGATTTTGTTTGTCTCTGTTGCTCGGAGTAATAACTTTTGAGCATTTGTCGGCCATTTTTTTCATTTCGGCTTCGGAAGCATTATCGTAGAACTTATGAGCTAATCCTGAAATAACATCATAGCGATCTTTGGTTATTGTTGTGCTGCCGGCAAAAAATTCCGAGGCGACCACCAAATTGTGCTGCTCGGTCTGCAAACCTAAGTAATATAAGCAATATACGATTTCTTCATCGCCGGCATAAATAGCTTTATCCAATACCGAAGGAACAAGTTTCGGAGCCGGTTTTGCCGCAACCGGTTTAACAATCTTTTTAGGCGCCGGCTTTGGAGCAGGTGTTGGCTCAGGTTTCGGTGCAACTTCTTCTGTTGGGGCAGGTGTTTCAGTTTCTACCGGAGCCGGCACGACTGCAGGTGCTTCAGTTTCGACCGGAGCCGGCACAACTGCAGGTGTTTCAGTTTCTACCGGAGCCGGCACGACTGCAGGTGCATCAGTTTCGACCGGAGCCGGCACGACTGCAGGTGTTTCAGTTTCTACCGGAGCCGGCACGACTGCAGGTGTTTCAGTTTCTACCGGAGCCGGCACAACTGCAGGTGTTTCAGTTTCGACCGGAGCCGGCACGACTGCAGGTGCTTCAGTTTCGACAGGAGCCGGCACGACTTCTCCTGTCGGTGCAGGTACACTCTCAACCAATACTCCGTCTACTACTTCAACTACATCATCGCCATCATCGGAAATATCCTCAACGGCAGCCTTAGCGGCATTTACTTCGTTTGTTATTGTTTCAGCTGCTTTTGTAGCTTCTTGAACCATATTGTTTTCTACCGATTGTACGGTTTGTGCGGCAATGTTGGCATCGGCCGAAGCCTTAGCAACCAAATCGCTCAAATCTTTATTGTTTTGGTCGGCCTGAAACATATTTATAAAATCATTAAGCTGTTTTTTCTCGGCTATTGTTACCGGCGACCAACCTTTGGCATTTGCTATTGAGGCATCAGCTCCGTTTTCCAATAAAAATTTTACCATATCGGCATTACCATTGTTAACGGCAAAATGAAGAGCTGTGTTGCCAAGAGAATTTTGAGCGTTGACATTCTCGCCTTGAGCAATCAATGACTGAACGGTTGCCAAATCATTTTTTTGTGCTGCGGTCACAAAACTCTCAACATCGGCATAAGCAGGAAAGGCAAGTGCCGATAAAACCGAAATCAACAGATATTTATTCATCGAAAATCTCCTTATAATAACAAAAATTTTAACTCATCATATCCGCAAATGCTTAATATTAGGTTTATTTTTCCAAATCTAATTTTATGTGCAGTTCATTGAGTTGTTGTTCAGTTACGGTATTCGGAGCCTGCATCATCAAATCTTGAGCTTTGCCGTTGAGCGGGAATAAGATAACATCGCGGATAATCGGTTCATCCAAAAGTAACATTACCGTACGATCAACACCCGGAGCACAACCGGCGTGCGGAGGTGCGCCGTATTTGAATGCACTGATCATACCGCCGAATTTATTGTCAACCACATCGTGTCCGTAACCGGCGATTTCAAACGCACGATACATAATTTCCGGAACATGGTTTCTGACCGCACCGGAGGCAAGTTCAACACCATTGCAGACCAAATCGTATTGATACGCTAAAATTTCGAGCGGATTTTTATTGTTTAAGGCATCCAAACCGCCCTGCGGCATTGAGAACGGATTGTGTGAAAATTCTACTGCACCGGTTTCTTCATTTTCTTCATAGAACGGAAAATCAACTACCCAGCAGAGTTTGAACGAATTTTTATCAAACAAATCCAACTCTTCGCCGATTTTGTTGCGAACCTTTCCGGCAAATTTGTTGATAAATTTCGGATTTCCACCCATAAAGAACACGGCATCGCCGTCGGTAACACCAAATTTTTCTTTTAAGTCAGCCAACTTATCTTCGCTGAAAAACTTGGCAATACCCTTCGGACCGTTATCCGAGAATGCTACATAAGCCATGCCGCCAAAGCCTTCTTCTTTGGCAAAAGCATCAAATTTATCAAAGAATGAGCGCGGTTTATTGCCGGCTTGAGGTGCCTTAATCGCTCTTATCTGCTCGCCGCCGGCTACTTTGCCGTCATAAACTCCGAAACCGGAATTAACAAAGAAATCGGTGGCATCGCTGATAATCAGCGGATTGCGTAAATCCGGCTTATCACTGCCATATTTAAGCATGGCATCTTTGAAAGCAATGCGCTCGAAAGGAGCTTCGGAAACGGTTTTTCCGTTCGCAAATTTATTGAAAATTCCACCCATGGTGGTTTCGATTACTTTGAACACATCTTCTTGGGTAACAAACGACATTTCCATATCGAGCTGATAAAATTCACCCGGGGAGCGGTCAGCTCGCGGATCTTCATCTCTGAAACACGGTGCAATTTGGAAGTAACGATCGAAACCGGAAACCATCAGCAGTTGCTTAAATTGTTGAGGTGCTTGCGGAAGAGCGTAAAATTTTCCCGGATTGATGCGCGACGGAACCAAAAAGTCGCGAGCGCCTTCCGGCGAAGAAGCTGTCAAAATCGGAGTCTGATATTCCGTAAAGCCTTGTTCGGTCATCAAACGACGCATTTCGGCAATCACTTTTGAACGCAAAATAATGTTGTTATGAATCCTCTCGCGACGCAAGTCCAAGAAGCGGTATTTTAAGCGCATTTCTTCCGGTTCATCGCCTTCGCCGAACACCTGAATCGGCAAAACATCGGCTTCGGAATAAACCTCAACATTGCTGACTTTGATTTCCACATCACCGGTCGGCATATTTTTGTTGATGCTTTCTCTTATTACAACTTCGCCCTCTATGCCGATGACACTTTCCACCCTGACATCTTTGATCTTTTCGAACAATTCGGAGTTGCAATCAAAGACACATTGCGTAATTCCGTAATGGTCGCGCAAATCCACAAAACACAAACCGCCCAAATTGCGTTTGCGATGTATCCAGCCGGCAAGTTTAACTTTTTTTCCGGCATCTTCTTTTCTTAAAATTCCGCAAGTATGCGTGCGATATTCAAACATAAAAAAACCTCTATTATTTTTCAAAACTCCTTATGTTCTAAAACCAATGAAAAATAAAATCAACCCTAAATTAAAAAAATATTAAATAATAAGCCTTAACATACGTGGCGACTTAGGAGATTTTATAATGAACTTTATTGACACAGATGAAAAACTCATTGACTTTTGCCGTATTTTGGAAACAAAAGATTTTATAACCGTTGATTCCGAATTTTTGCGCGAACGCTCATATTATCCACGGTTGTGTTTGTTGCAAATAGGATACGACGGCGGTTCGGCGATTGTTGATCCGCTTTCGAATGTCGATTTGACACCATTCTTTAATATACTGCAAAATAAAAATATTGTAAAAGTTTTTCATGCCGGTCGCCAAGATGTTGAAATATTCTATAATTTTACCGGAAAAATACCGGAAAATATTTTTGACACTCAAATTGCCGCAATGGTCTGCGGTTTCGGGGAAAACGTCAGTTATGGAACACTCGTAAAAGAAATAACATCGGTTGATCTTGATAAATCGTGTCGCTTGACTGATTGGAGTATTCGTCCGCTCGATGAAGACCAGTTGGAATATGCCCTTCATGACGTTACTTATTTGGTTGATTGCTATAAGTATTTGCAAAAGCAAATGGAGAAAAATAATCGCCTTGATTGGATAAAAGACGAAATGAAGGATTTTTATGACGAAAAGTGGTATCGTATCAATCCGGAAGATGCTTGGCATCGGGTTCGTCATAATATTCACAGTACACAGTTTTTATCGGCCTTAAAATATCTCGCCGAGTGGCGCGAAATCAGAGCGCAGAAATTTAATACCCCGCGTCAGAGCATAATCAAAGATGAGGTTATGCTCAATTTGGCCAGCGCTCGTCCGACAAGTCAAAATGAACTGAAGCAAGTACGCAACTTGAGATCAGACGTTATCAACGGAAAATTAGGTGCCGAAATTTTAGAAGCCTTGAATAAGGCGAAAAACAATCCGCTGAGCGATGAGGAGTGCAAAGCAGATCGTAACAACGACATCAATGTTGGCGCAAATACTCAAAGTTTACTTGAAATGCTGCGTTTTCTGCTTAAGCTCCAATGTCTTGATAACGGGGTGGTTTGTCGTTTGGTTGCTTCGGAAGACGATTTACGTTATTTTGTGCGCGGAGAATACGATGAAGTATCGTTTATGAACGGTTGGCGATATGATTTGTTTGGTCAGTATGCTCAGAAGTTGGCAAAGGGTGAACTCAGTATTTCATACGATGATATCGGTAAACGGATAAAAATAACTGTTTAATACATTTATTTCATAAATGCAGGTATATTATAACATCAAATTTATTGACATCTGCATGAATGGTAGTAAGGGAATGGCAATTTTGGGTGTTTATACTTTGATGCCGGGTGTTTACAAACGCAAATTATCTGTTAATATCTACGAAAGAATTATGGGAAATGTTGATGTTTGAAAAAATAATCAAAAAACTCAAAAGCATAAATTTTGTTTATGACTACACCATGATGGCACCATATATCAAAAGATATTGGTGGCAGGCTATATTGGCTGTCGGTATAACGATTCCGGTCGGTGCTCTTGATGCTGCTATCGCTTGGGTTTTGAAACCTTACATGGATGTGGTTATGGTTGAAAAAAGTGCTAATACGCTTTGGATTCCTGTTGCTATAATCCTGTTCAGTATTTTTCAAGGTGCTTTAACTTTCGGTGCTAATTATGTAAATACTTGGGTGGGTAGCCGAATCGCCAGTGATGTTAAAATTGATTTATTTTCAAAGTTGTTGACTTTTGATGTCGGATTTTTTGATACGAACACTTCCGGAAATATTATGCAGCGTTTTAATAACGATGTTGATGCGGCCTGCAGCGGTTTATTGACCAACCTGAAACAGTTTTCCACTCGCTTTTTTTCATCTATTTCACTGATTTGCGTGTTGTTCTATAATTCTTGGCAGTTGGCTTTGATTGCCGTAGCTATTCTTTTGTTAGCGCTTTATCCGTTAACCAATGTGCGTAAAAAAATTAAGGGAATTAACCAGCAAACGGTTTTTACCAATGCCGAACTCGTTACCCATTATAATGAGGCATTCAGCGGAAACAGAGTTGTTACCTCATATAATTTGTTTTCATATCAATTAAATCGCTTTAAAGAAACCTTGCATGACGTTTTTCGTTTAGGAATGAAAATGATACAGCGGACCGGTATGCTTTCGCCTTTTATGCACATGGTAGTTTCGTTCGGTATTGCTTTGGTAATTTGGGCGGGAAGCTACTTGATTGTTACCGGAAAGATAACTTCCGGCAGTTTTGTTTCATTTATCGCCGCATTGATTTTATTATATAATCCGATAAAGGGTATCGGCAACAGTTTTAACAGTGTTCAATTATCTTTAATGGCGATTGAGCGTGTTTTTGAGATGATGCAGGCGATTCCTTTGATTAAAGACAATGAAAATGCGATTGAACTCGGAGATATTAAAAGCATCGAATATAAAAATGTCGATTTTGAGTATGTTGCCGGTAAGCCGGTTTTGCAAAATGTGAACCTAAAAGTTAAAAGCGGTGAAAAAATCGCTTTCGTCGGTAATTCCGGCGGAGGTAAAACTACAATGGTTAATTTACTCAACCGCTTTTATGATGTTAAAAACGGTTCGATTAGTATTAACGGAACTGATTTGCGCAATATTAAGCTTAAGTCTTTGCGCGATAAAATTGCCGTGGTATTTCAGGATAATTTCCTTTTTTCAGGCTCAATCAGAGATAACATTATGCTCGGGAATCAAAATGCCAGCGAAGAAGAACTGAATAAGGCGGTCGAAAATGCCTGCTTGAGCGATGTGATAAAAGAAATGCCGGATGGGTTGGATACCGATGTCGGCGAGCGCGGATCCCGTCTGTCTGGCGGACAGAAACAACGTGTGGCGATTGCTCGGGCATTTTTGAAAAACGCTCCGATAGTTATTTTGGATGAGGCTACATCGGCTCTTGATAATAAGTCAGAAGCAATTGTGCAGAAAGCTATTGACAATTTGATGAATGACCGCACGGTTTTTGTGATTGCTCACCGGCTTTCAACAGTTAAAAATGCCGATAAAATCGTTGTGGTTAATTATGGTAAAATCGCCGAAAGCGGTACACATAATGAACTGATAAACAATCAGAACAGTATTTATCATTCACTCTATCAGGCCCAGCTGCAATAAATTTATTTTTCCAATTCTTCGACTTTATTCAAAAAGTAAGTGTGAATTATGGTAACCGGTTTTATATCTGTGGCGGCAAATACACGCCTGCGGATTTGACCGCGGATAAATTCCTCAATTTTTTCGGGACTTTTTTCTGATGAAAGTTTTTCTTCTACCAGAGGTCTTACCTTGGTTAAAATCTCTTCCGATAATTTGAGCCAATCGCTTTCTTCCAAAATATCAATCGAACTCATCTTTAAGTCAATCAGTTTTTGTCCTTTGATTACGGCGCTGATGAAAAGCGAACAGTTAAAGGCGATTCGACGGCGATTTTTGATGAGCTGTGAATTAAGGGCTACCGGTCTAATCCTGTCCCAGCCGATTATGTTAAAACCGATGTTTTCAAGCAGTTCAATGTGATTGTCGGATATCAAACACATATCGCCGTTGCGGGTCGAAAATACTTCTTTTATACCACATTCGGCGGCAAAGCGTTTATGGGCGCGAATGAATTTTTTATTGCCGTGGACGGGAAGTACAATCGCCGGTTTGAGCAGTTCATACATTCGTTTTAAGTCATCACGGTTGGCATGTCCCGAAGTGTGAACAAGCTCGGTTTCATCGGTAATGACATTGGCACCGGCTTCGGTAAGTTTTTCTTGCATGCGCTCGATTTTATCCTCATTGCCGGGGATAACTTTGGACGAGAAAATAACCGTCCAGTTTGTACCGACCTTAATTTGCTTGTTCTCGCCGTTGGCAATATTGGTTAAAGCGCTGCGATAATTGGCTTGAGAACCGGTGCAGATATAAATTGCATTTTCGTAAGCTATGTCTTTGGCTTCTTCCAATGTGAATAGTTTCGGTAAATCCTGAAAATATCCGCAATCTTGCGCTATCTCGATATTTTCCACCAGTGTTCGGCCTACCAGAACAGGTGTGCGATTGGCTTTTTGTGCGGCCAGAACAATGCTCTCCAGTCGCATCAGATTTGAGGCAAAGCAAGTTACTATCAGACCTCCTTCAATTTGAGGTATCAACTCTAATAAATGTTTTCTCAATTCGGATTCGCTCGGAGATTTATTTTCTACCATGGCATTGGTGGAATCGCAAACAAAGAGAGATACGCCTTCGTCGGCGAGTTTTTGCAAAGCCGTAAAATCGGTTTTGGTCATAGATAAGGCATCGTCATCAAAACGCCAATCGGTTGCGTGTAAAATATTTCCGTATTTCGTTCTGATTGCCAATGCGCTGGTTTGCGGAACCGAATGTGCAATCGGAATAAATTCTACCTCGAAATTTTCAAGCGATACAATGCGGTTGTTATTAACCGAATTAAGTTCAACGGTATCATCCATCTTAAATTCATGCAGGCGTAATTTAATCAGTTCAATAGTAAAATCCATGGCATAAACCGGACATTGTAAATGCGGCCAAATTTGAGCAATGGCTCCCAAATGATCTTCATGTCCGTGAGTGATAAACAAACCGACAATGTCTTCTTTGTAGTGCTCCAAAAATTCCGGCGAAGCATAGGCCAACTCCATTCCGGGATAATCATCCAATAAAAATCCGTATCCGCAATCAACTACGATTATCTTGCCGTCAACTGCATACATATACATATTCATACCGATTTCATCAGCACCGCCTATCGGGGCAAAATATATTCCTTTTCTGTTAAATTCCTGCATCTGTTACTCCTCTGTAAAAAATACATCGCCGACCAAAATTTTTTTTATTTTATCATCTTTCTTGAGTAATAAACACATATTTTCATCAATGCCGTAAAAGATTCCGGTTTCCTCGGCAGTTTCCTGCTTTACCGTGATTTTTTTATTTATACCGGCGGCTCTTTTCAACCATTCATCTTTTAATTGTGTTTTACGCTCAATCTGCTCCAAATTTTTATCAAATTGGGTTATGAAATTGTGCAGAAAATCATCAGCCGTACAGTTTATTGCATTCTGTTTCAGCGAGGTGGCCTGATATATTAACTCATTGTTTTGAGGCGCGGAAACAATATTTACGCCGATACCGACAATTATATAATTTTCTTTAGCTTTTTCGAGTAAAATTCCGCTGACCTTTTTATTATTAAGCAAAACATCATTCGGCCATTTAAGTTTTATGTCGGCTTTTGAATTAAATTTTTCGATTGTTTGTGCCAAACTCAATGCGCTTATTAAAACCAGTGCGCCGATGTTTTTTATTTCAAATTCAAACACAAGAGAAAAAAATAAGTTTCCACTCTCGCTTATCCATTGCCGGCCTCTTCGACCTCTTCCCGACGTTTGAATTTTTGCTCTGATAATGTTTCTTTGACTACTTACGGAGCAATACTTTTGAGCCTCGTCATTGGTACTGCCTAAAACATCATAAAAGTGATAATCCCAATTTTTAAACTCAGCCAAATACATTCTCCGTAAGAATCTTGATATTTTCAATTAAAATATCAGGTTTTAAGCTTATGATTATCATTAACAGGGCATTGATAAACACAACCGCATAAATTGAGCGCTCGGTGTGGTCATATGAATTATTGCTTTTTTCAAAATACATGGTTTTGATGATTTGCATATAGGCATAAGTCAGAATAATCAAAATCACTAACAGAAAAAGCAAAATGTAAAAATGGTTGTCTGACGCTAAATTTAGACCGATGGTGTAAAGTCCGACAAATCCTAAAAATGGCGGAAATCCGACCAGCGAAAACAAATAAACGGTTATCATTGCCGAGATGTAAGGTTTTTTTACCGATGATCCTGCCAAATCGCTCAAGGTAAGTAAATATTCCCCCTTGCTTTTTAAACCGAAAAATGCCGAAACAATCCCGTACATCGACAATAAGTAAATCAATAAGTACATCAAAAAGTCATCAATGGCATCTGAAGTTAAGGAATTTATGGTGAGAAACATTATTCCGAGATGAAAAAGGCTCCCGTATGCCAAAATTTTATGAATGTTTTTTCCGCTGCAAGCTCCTAATGCTCCGATAAGCATTGAAATCGAACCGAAGAGTAGGCAAAAAAATGATATGTCTTCAAGATAAACACTGAATACAAATCGCGATAAATTTATAAAAGATGCAAAAACCGATGCAAACGGAATAAGCAAAAAATATGCTAACACCGGTAAAATAACCTGTCCGGTGGTTTCCGTCTTCCAAAAGCTGAACGGAGCAAGTCCCAACAAAAATAAATAACATAAAATAACCGCAGTCGTAAGCAAAAATATCTCAACTGAATTTTGTTTGGCGCTAATGAAAGAAGATAAGCTGGAATAAGCCAAATGGCCGTTATCAAGATAAAAAGTGAAAGCAATAAATAACATTATACAAGAGAAAAAAATCGCAGCCTTGCCATAAGATTTTAAGTCCAAACCAATATCTTTTGAGTTGGATGAATGATGTAGCATCAAAATATTAACCCCGAGCATTCCCCAAAAAAACAAAACGGTTACGGCAAAGTGAACAGATTCGGTGGCGATATTGCATAGCAGAATTCCTAAAAGTATTCCTTCACAATAAACCAAAGGCGCTTCACCGGTCGAGGCATACCATCTTCTGGCTAATATCAATACGGCAAACGAGCCTAAATATGCAATTGAAGAAACTAAAGTTGAAAATCCCGTTGATACCAGGTAATGGTCTGAAAAGGCTTTATTGTAGAAAATTATGTTCATGAACCAACTGAATAAAATAATCCATGCGGATAATTTCAGGGTTTGTTTTTGCGAATTGTTGAAAAAATTCAGCACGGGTAATACAATCAATCCGCAAATTAAAATCAATTCAGGTAATGCATATACGAAGTTTTCAAACATATTTCGCTCCTAAAATACAAACCACAGCGGATTAAAAAATGACAGCAATAAAATAGTTATTACCGATATTAAGTAAGCAAATTTGCTTCTTGAAATATCACTGACTTCAAATTTGTTAGAATAAGTTTCCGGTGTTGAGAACATTTTTAAAAGCTCGTCCATCAGAACAATCGCCGCCATCGTTAAAGCCGTCATAACCATAACACCGACAATGAAATTTTGTACGAATATTTCGGATACTAAAACAAAATTGCTCCAAAATAATGAGGATATCGGTAATCCCATGGCTATCAGAGCAAAAAAAGCAAATGTGGCAGCAAGTTTAGGTGTATGCGGTAAAATGTTTCCGTATTCACAATTTTCTTTTTTGCACTTTTCCCATAAGTCGTAATCGAGAATTATCAGTGAAGCGGTTACAATTAAAAAAATAAAACTCGAATAGGCAATATTCATTTTCAATATGTCTGTCGGTAAAATTACCGCAAGCAGAAATAACAAGTAATATATCGTGGTGTATGAAAATATTTTATATAAAAATTGCTGATTGGCAAAGGCAATTAAAGCTACGAAAATCATTGTTATAATCGCAAATGTTTCAATAATCGGAACCAATATCTCAACACTTTCGGGAACACTTAAAGGCCAAAATCTTACAAAACCGTAAATACCGATCAGCGGCATTATATTGACTATAATATAAACCAACGGATTTTTAATGCTCGAGGTTACCGATGAAATCCAATAATGAAACGGCCAAACCGGTATACGCGAAATAAATGAAAGGCAAACGGCAAACCACACAATCATACCGATTCGTTTGTTCATGGTAACAAAGGTTATTTCCGAGAGCAAAACATTGCCTTCAAAAAATTTGCAGAGAATAATTACAGCAGGCAGTAAGGCAGTTATGCCTATAAAGTTATACATGAAAAATCGATACAACGAAATCTTTTGTGAATAACTGAAAATGCCAACCAACATAAACAGCGGTAACAACATTCCGGCGAAAAATACATAAAAACTGATAATGTCACCCGCGGCAAAAAATCCGGTAATATTCCAAATAAAGCACAGAGTCAGTAACATCAATGATTTGTTATTTTTATCTTCTTTGCATAGTCCGACAAGCGCCGTGATTAGGGCTATGTATATGCCAAGCAGTAAAATCAGCGAAAAAGCATCAACACTAAAAGTCAAGCGAATACCGAAATCCGATATCCATTCATAAGATTGTCTGAGCTGAGAAGTTGATTGAGTTAAATCAATCAAGGAAAATAAGCGAAGCATTACTAAAATATTCGAAATTAAAGTAAATATCGCAACATTAAAGGCGTTTTGCCTGTTTTTGGCCGTCATCATCGCAAATAAGCAACCAATCAGCGGTAATAAAATCATAATCATTATCGGATTCGGCATTATCGTATCTCCCTAAAGAACGGAACAAATTCCAATGCGGCAAGGATTGTAATAATAATGAAAAGACAACGCCAGATTATACTCACCTGCAGATTTCTGAAAATTCTTAAACCTGTCTGCCAAATTCCGATAACCATTCCGGTTATCAGTTTTTCCACCAGTTTCCAATCAATTATCAACCATAAAAGCCGACCGCTGCTTTGCAAAATTTTAACAAAAAACGTGCGGTACAGATAATCAAAGAAATCAATGTTTTGTAAAGATTTATTGCGGTATATGCAGCGAATATGCGGGTTTATTCCGGTTAAGGTTAATGTTAAAAAAATTGCCGACATAATCCAAAATACATAACTTTGAAAATTTAAGTCTGTTAAAAGGGTTATACCGGTGCAGGTTAATAATATCAAAAACAAAAGTTTAAGCGGTTTTTGCCAAACTACCGAATTGCTCAACTCTTTCCCGTTCGTCGTTAAACAAATCTGATGAAGAACCTCACAAAACGAAATCAAAAATAATGCCGCATAAGACCAGATATAATAACGATTGCGGTTGTTATAAATTTCTTCCAAATTGTGAATTAAGGCGAAAATGGCCAGGGATATAACAAAGAAAGCCAAAAAAATACCGGCTTTGTTGCGATAAACATTATTGATAATCAGCGAAAGATTATTTTTTCTTCCGCTTTGATAATACAAAAGGCTTATTCCGCTCAGTAATATGTAATCGGCAAGCACCAATTTGGATATCAATACATCCCAGACAAATCCGTGAAAACGCAAAAGCTCAATCAATAAGGCAAAAAACATAATTTGCCAATAGATTATCTTGCGGCGAAAATTATCACTTAATAGAGCGCAAATCGAACTCCATACAATGACAATCGGAAAAATACCGTCAAGATAAGGCAAAAAATATGTTGATGAACTCCATAAAGAATGAAATTTAAGAAGTAAAATAAGGGCGGAAATCGGCGAAAACAGGCATAATATGTTAATCAACCGGTGAAAGCGCAATTCATCAAGAGATGTCAAACTGATTTGAAAAGGGAAAAAACCCATTTTCAGCAAAATTGTGGTAAATCCTAAAATTGTAATAAAATCAATATGATAACCCATGTTTTTATAATTTATGACTTGTCTGATATCAAGAGAATCTATTCTTCCGTTTATTAAGGCCAATAACATGAAGATTACCATATCGGCTAAGAGATTGGCCATGATGAATTTTTTGCATGTCTGAGTATTTCTTGCCGAGATAACAGCAAAAATATCTATCAAAAATACCGCCGACAGCAGTTGAACAAAATTGTTGCTGGTTATCATCAATAGCAGAATAATTAAGTTAAATAGCAATAACGCGTTGTATTTGCATCTTTTTTCTTCATATCTGAAACAATAATTTCCGCAAACGGCCAGGAATGTGATAATCAGAAACGGTAAAAAAAGCTGGCAATTATAGGCGTTTGAGAGAATATCAATTTTAATATCGCCGCTTGGCGAACTGTTCCAAAGATAAGAAAAAATCTGCTCTTTGAAGTTAAGCATTCTGCTGGCATACCAAAAAATCAGCCCTAAAAGCGAAAATAAAGAAACACCGCAAATGAGCTTATCTGATTTAACGGATAATTTGAAACAATTTAAGAGACCTATAATGAACAGCGATAAAGCCGTAAGCGCAATCATAAGCCTAATTCCGAAAAGCTATGATTTAACGATTAAGTTACTGATATTTTTAACAAATCGCATCGGAGCAATATATTCACGCTCAACATCATCGTCTTCGATTTCGACAATTAAAATCTCACTGATGGATTTAAGCGGAGTTCTGGCATCCGGCTCAATTCCGCGAAAAGCAACCGAACTTTCTTGTGAGCGATATAAAATAGCGGTGTCGCCACCATCATAAATAAAACGAGGGTTTTCCGGACCGCCGATTCGACTGTCCATCATAATCATAATTTCTCCTTTAGCATTCTGTAATATGCTGTATTTACCTTTCTGTCCTACTTCATTACTTAAAGCCATTTTAAACCTCATAAAAATGTAAAAAGTTAACTTTTGAAAGGATAATAACACACAATTTTTAATAAATAAACATATATTTCACATTTTTTAACTTTTTTTGTTTTTTTTATTTTTTTTATTGACTTATAAAAAATTATTTACTATAAGCATACCAGTTCGTGAGTTCGTAGCTCAGTCGGTAGAGCATTTGACTTTTAATCAAAGGGTCGCGGGTTCGAATCCCACCGAGCTCACCAATAAAAAA
>ONLJ01000094.1 GCA_900318605.1 uncultured Rhodospirillaceae bacterium
AAAAGAAGTAGTATTTAACGAAGTATTGTCGCTCGGCGAAAAAATCGGTACTCCGCTTGTTGCCGGCGCATGTGTTAAAGCTATGGTATTAAAACAGGCAAAAGACGCCAAAGTTATTGTTTTCAAAAAGAAAAGAAGACAGAACTATCGTCGTAAAAATGGTCACAGACAGCAAATTACATTGGTAAAAATTACCGATGTTTGCGCTAAATAGTTTAAGGAGAAAACGTTATGGCTCATAAGAAATCTGGTGGTAGTTCAAATAACGGTCGTGACTCCGAAGGTCGTCGTCTGGGTGTAAAAAAGTTCGGCGGTGAAGCCGTAATCCCTGGCAATATCATTATTCGCCAGCGCGGAACAAAATATCACCCGGGAGAAAATGTCGGCTTGGGTAAAGATCACACGATTTTTGCTACTTCCGAAGGCAAGGTTGAATTTAAGACCAAAGCTGAAGGAAAAGTTTATGTTTCCGTAATTGCGGAATAATAAACAAACAAGTTTCTAAAGGGGCGTAATGCCCCTTTATTTTTAACACTAACGGAAAAAAATATGAAATTTTTGGATCAGGCGAAAATATACATCAAGGCCGGCGACGGCGGCAAAGGTTGCATAGCCTTTCGCCGTGAAAAGTTCGTCGAGTTCGGCGGACCTAACGGCGGTGACGGCGGTGACGGCGGCAGTGTCTATATTGAAGCGGTTGAAAACCTTAACACCCTGATTGATTTCCGTTATCAACAGCATTTCAAAGCCCAAAAAGGTCAGCAAGGCATGGGTTCGGAAATGACCGGATACAAAGGCGAAGACCTTATCATCAAAGTTCCGGTCGGTACCGAAATCGTGGCCGATGACGGAGAAACCGTGATTGCCGATATGGTCAAAAAAGGCGAACGCTTTTTAATCGCCAAAGGCGGGAAAGGCGGTTTGGGAAATGCTCGTTTCAAAAGCTCGACCAATCAAGCACCGCGTTTTGCCACTCCCGGCACGGAAGGCGAAGAAATCTGGGTTTGGTTACGTCTTAAAATTATCGCCGATGTCGGTTTAATCGGATTGCCGAATGCCGGAAAATCGACCTTTCTTTCGTCGGTAACTTCGGCTCGCCCAAAAATTGCCGACTACCCGTTTACTACACTCCATCCGCATTTGGGTGTAGCATGGATAAACAACAAAGAGTTGGTAATTGCCGATATTCCGGGGTTAATTGAAGGAGCTCACGAAGGAATCGGCTTAGGCGACAGATTTTTGAAACACGTTGAGCGTTGCTCGGTTTTCCTACACATGATTGATGCGACTTCCGAAGATGTCGCCTCGACTTACAAAACGATTCGCAAAGAGCTGGAACTTTATAATCCGAAACTCTCGGCAAAACCTGAAGTTGTGGCATTAAACAAATGTGATGCTCTTGATGAAAAACAAATAAAAGAAAAACTACAAGAATTACAAAAAGTATGTAACAAACAAATTTTTACCGTTTCGGCGGTTGCAAGACAAGGTTTGAACGAATGCTTAAATGCTTTGGATAAGTATATAACCCGCGAAAATCGCTCAAAATCGGCAGAAAACAAATCAGGCGATGAGCGCAAACCTTGGTCGCCGTTGGATTAAAGGATTTATAATAATGAAAAAAGCTGAAAAACAAGATGAAATAACCGTTATCAAAAATTCACTCGAGGATATGAAAGCCGAAGATGTCGTCATCATTGATCTGAAAGGAAAGACCTCGATTGCCAGTTATATGGTAGTAGCAAGCGGAACATCAAACCGCCACGTTGCCTCGATTGCTCAAAAAATCGAAGAAAACTTGAAAAAATCCGGTTATAAATGTTCTGTTGAGGGCGAAGAAAAGGCCGATTGGGTATTGATTGATGCCTTTGATGTCATTGTACATATTTTCCGCCCTGAGGTTCGCGAATTTTATAACCTGGAAAAAATGTGGCAATCAGTTGCCAACTTGCGCAAAGAATAATCGATGAAAGCCACAATAATTGCCATCGGAAAATGCAAAAAAAATTCGCCGGAAGCCGCTATTATTAACGAATACATAAAGCGTTCCGGTTGGGATATAATCATAAAAGAAAAGGATAATTCCTCTCAAGAGGAAGAAGCAAAATTTTTGCTCTCAAATATTGTGCCTGGGGCAAAGGTTGTGGTTTTGGACGAGCGCGGCGAGAATATGAAAAGCCTTGAATTGGCTGCTAAAATCGAAAATTGGATAAACAACGGTTGTTCAGAAATTTGCTTTTTAATCGGCGGGGCGGACGGACATTTGCAATCAACCCGTGATAAAGCTGATTTGTTGCTTTCGTTCGGAAAATTAACCCTACCCCACATGCTGATGCGTGCGGTTTTGGCTGAGCAGATTTACCGTGTGCAAACGATTATCAATCATCATCCGTATCATCGGGAGTAAAAAATACCGACCTATCTTATTATAGGTAATATATTTGCTTTTTTATCCGCCGCTTTTCCTTATATTAACACTCGTAATAAGTGTTAATATAAAAATTTTTCAACATTTTGTTATTTTTTATCTTGACATCATAAAATAATGATGATAAGTTAACCTCGAAACGCACGAAAAAGGTGCAGGTGTCTAAGAAACATCGATACACAATCTTCTGACTTAGGTCGGAAGGCAGTAGAATAGGACTTCCGTCCGAATATACTGCACTATTGTGTATCATAGTTCTTAGCTTCCGGCCACCTTTAGAGGTGGTTTTATTCTTAATAGTAGTAATCTTTAATTATTGATAGTAATCCTGTTAATGGTAGTTAATCTTTAATTATTGATAGAAATCCTTAGACATAGTGATTTAATGTCAGACCGGATAAGGCTACATTAAATCGTATTCCGGCTCCGCCTCAAAAACGCGGAGTTTTCTGTTTTCAAAATTAACTGTTGAGGTTTCTAAACAAAAGAAAGGCGCCTTTCCTTTCGAAAAAGCGCCTTGATTGTCGAAAATTGCTATTTATTAGTAGCGAACCGGCTGAGCCATAACAGGCTGAGCAGTCATATCCGGACCATCATAGCAGTTTCCGCCATCGCATACTTCTGCACGGTTGTACGGACGAGTCTCATAAGAAGAGGTCTCGAATGTACGCGGTTCATAAACCGTACGATAAGTTGTGTTCTTATAAACAACCTGTACCGGTGTTCTAACCGTGTACTCTCTTGCCGGGCAACCACCGCAATCTTGCTGCAAAGCAACAGGAGCACATGTTGTGCAAGGAGCTGGTGCCGGAGCCGGAGCCGGTTTAATCAAAGCATCACTGCAACTTTCGTCTTCAGCATAACGATAGTTGCGTGCATCATTGTTGCTGGCGCATGCGGTCAAACCCGCTACCATTGCAACTACTGATAAGTAAACTAAGTTTTTCATTAAAATTCTCCGTTAACTTGTTGAATTAATTGGGTTTAGTATTCGTCTATCAAACTACTGACTACATTATTAGCAGAATTTTAATAATTTGTTAAGTCTTTTTTAACATTTTTTTAAAAAATATGCAAAAAAGGCGCTTTTTTTATATTTTTTTCTTGTAATCGATAATTTTTTTCTTGTTTATAAGATTTTACCGATTTTTACACTTTTTCATATAACCTATTGAATATAATATATTTTTTTAAAAATCTCCGATTCGCATTTTTCCCTATTTTCTAAGATTTATGACAAGCAGATAATATTAAAAAAAGTTAATACTTGTTAATTTTTAATATTTTTGCTTATTTTGCCTTTAATAAATCTCCTGATTTGCAATATGCAAAAAACCGCCTTGCCATATCAAGACAAAGCGGTTTTACTCACTTAGCGCAATAACGCACCATCGAAGACGGGTTGAAATGCACTTTAGATGTCAGGAAAACCTTACCGGCAAAATCACGGGTAATAAGTATTTCCTTGTTGTCTTTCATCCGAAACATTGTCCCAGGGAACAAGTTCCACTCAAACATTTCGGGAGTCTTCTCAACTTTCTCCCCGGTTTCCCACGACTTATAAGCGCCGTTTGTGACGGTGCATGGGATAATTTTCTTGATGTAAGGATTGTCATAATCCCCTACCTTTGGCCAATTAAAAACACCCAACCATTTGGGTATCTCGACCAAGACAACGAACCTATCCATATATATCATAATTGGTTAAACGCCGTATTTGTACCACCTTTTGGAGTTTTTGTCAAGCTGTTTTAATTAAATTTTTTATTTTTCTTATGCTATAAGGAAATGATATAAAAAAAAGCGCAAGCAATCTTACGCTTTCAAATACTCATAAAATAAGCTTAAAGCCCGAAATCTTCGTCGCTGTCAGTCGAGATAGTCTGATCTTCCAAAGCATCCATAAGCTTTTGCAACTCACCGGCCATCTCATCAAATGAAGCTCCGTTCTGCTCATCAGAATCGCCCTGACCTTCAACCTTCGGCTGAGCAAGCTCCATAAATGCTTCTTTAGCATTTTCAGATAACGTCTTTTTCTTCTTTACCTTTTTATTCTCATCTGATTTTGGAGCCGTATTCTCCTCGGTCTTTTCAACCTTTTCCTCAGCTTTTTCCTCGGTATTTTCTTGAACTTTACCTTCCTCTTTGCTTTCAGCCTTTTCCTCTGCTTTTTCTTTAGCCTTCACGGACTTTTCATCAGTTTTCTTATCTTCCTTAGTTGCAGTCTTATCTTTGTCTTCTTCAGTCTTCTTAGCACCAAATCCGAGTTTTTCCATCTGAGCTTGCATACTGTCCAACGTTTCCTGAGGAATCAAGCTCTTAATCGGCTCAATAAATTCCTCTGATGCCACAAAGAACTTCGAGTCGGCAAACACACCTTTTTTCGAATCTTCCGGAATCAGCGCCGATATCATCATTACCAGAAGTACCACAACAACCGCACCGCGCAAAACTCCGAAACCGAGACCGAAAATCCTGTCTAAAGGACTGAGCTTGCTTTGCCTGATACTTGAAGAAATTTTATCAACCGCCAATACCCAAAAAATACAAACTACGAGCAAAACCAAAAGTCCGGAAACAAACTTTGAAAGCATTTCCGAAGCAATATAATTTTGCATAATCGGATTAACCGCCGGAGTTAAAAAGTAAACAGCCGCTGCGGCAACAACCCAACCGACCAGCGATAAAGATTCTTTAGTGAAACCTCTGGCGATTCCGACCAATGCCGAAATTCCGACAATTACCAAAAAGAACACATCTAAATTGTTTAATTGTTCCATATTAAAGCTCCTAGTTAAACCAATTTATCAATCTTTGCACATTACCGATTTCATAGCAAGTAAGTTCGTAATTTTTTGCGCCTTTTTCTTTTTTATCCTTACCGAAAACCGGAGGAATAA
Organism: uncultured Rhodospirillaceae bacterium; assembly: GCA_900318605.1. Taxonomy (GTDB): domain Bacteria; phylum Pseudomonadota; class Alphaproteobacteria; order RF32; family CAG-239; genus RUG410. The sequence goes on from ONLJ01000094.1 coordinate 5,329, forward strand.
TTGCGCTCGAAAATCCGAGCTTTTGTGCTTCTTTAAGCCGTAAGTTCGGTTGTGCAACCATACGAATTTCCCCCGACAAGCCGATTTCGCCGAATACGGCCATATCAGCCGGCAGAGGTTTATTTGTCAGCGACGAAATTACAGCCATTGCCACCGCCAAATCGGCGGCCGGCTCACTTATTTTTAAGCCGCCTGCAATATTCAAATAAACATCATGAGTGGAAAAATTCATACCGCAACGCGATTCGAGTACCGCCAAAATCATCGATAAACGATTGGAATCCCAGCCGACAACCGCCCGTTTCGGCGTGGAATATCCACTTTGACTGACAAGCGCCTGTATTTCGACTAAAAGCGGACGAGAGCCCTCTACTCCGGCAAACACGCATGAGCCGGAAACATTACCTTGACGTTCAGCCAAAAACAGCGCCGACGGATTTTCCACTTCAACCAATCCTTTGTCCTGCATTTCAAAAACACCGATTTCGTCAGTTGCGCCATAACGATTCTTGACTGCACGCAAAATACGGAAGTGATGTCCGCGCTCGCCTTCGAAATACAAAACGGTATCAACCATGTGTTCCAAAACTCTCGGACCGGCAATTTCCCCCTGCTTAGTAACATGACCGACCAAAAACAGCACAAATCCCTTGCGCTTGGCAAGTTTTATCAGTTCATAAGCGCATGCCCTGACCTGCCCTACGCTTCCGGGTGTTGACTCAACCGTATCAAGATACATCGTCTGAATCGAATCGATAATAACAACCGCCGCATCGCTGTTTTCTAAAGTTGCGATGATATTATTTACATTCGTGGCACTCGCCAGATTTACCGGACTGTCTGATAACCCCAATCGACTCGCCCTGATTCTCACCTGATCAATAGCCTCTTCGCCGGAAATATAATAACAAGGATAATGTTCCTGCATATTTGCCAAACCGGCGCAAACCTGTAAAAGAAGCGTTGATTTTCCGATACCCGGATCTCCGCCGACCAAAATTACCGAACCGGGAACAAGTCCGCCGCCGGAAACTCGGTCAATTTCCTTTATTCCTGTTTTTAAGCGGCTGTATGTTTCCATATCTCCCTTAAGAGGCACAAAATCAATCTTTTTCGCTACCGATGATGAGTTTAGTTTTGAAAACCCTTCTGTTTTACTGACTTCTTCAACTATGGTGTTCCATTCGCCGCATGAGTCGCACTTTCCCTGCCACTTCGGATAACTTGTTCCGCAGTTCTGACAAACAAAGATATTTGCTCCTCTTTTCACCATATTTTACGCTTCCACCTTTATCGGACCTTGCGATTGTCCGTTGATAAACTGTTGCAAATACGGATTATCCGATTTATCCATATCTTTGACTGTTCCGCTCCAGATAATCTTTCCGTTATAGAGCATGGCGATTCTATCGGCAATTTTGCGTGCCGAAGCCATATCGTGAGTAATAGTCAAAGTCGTAGCACCCAAACCGCGCGCCGATTCGATAATCAATTCGTTGATAACGTCAGCCATAATCGGGTCCAAACCTGTTGTCGGCTCATCAAAAAATATGATTTCCGGATTACTGATAATGGCGCGCGCCAACCCGACACGCTTCTGCATACCGCCCGAAAGCTCTGACGGCGATAAGTCGGCCACATCAGGAGCAAGTCCGACTTGGCGCAAAACTCGTATAGCTTCCAATTTAGCCTGTTTACGAGCAACATTCTTATTTTCAATAAGTGTGAATGCCACATTTTCCCACACACTCAAACTGTCAAACAGCGCAGCCCCTTGAAACAGCATTCCCATTTTCTCATGAATGTTTTTCTTGGTACCGACAACTTCCTCGCCGTCGATTTTTATCGAACCCATATCCGGTGTCAACAAACCTTGAATACATTTAATCAACACCGACTTGCCGGTTCCCGAACCGCCGATAACCACCAGCGATTCGCCCTTTTTAATATCCAAATCAACACCGTCCAAGACCTTTTTCTTCCCGAAGGCTTTATAGAGATTTTTTATTTCGATTTTATTCTCACTCATTTTGTCAGCCCCTTATCTCGAAAAGAACATTTCGGTTATGATATAGTTGAAAATCAACACCAAAATCGAAGAAGATACAACGGCATTTGTTGTTGCCTCACCCACGCCTTGAGCACCTCCTTTGGAGTAATAACCGTTGTAACAACCCATAATTGAGATAATAAAGCCGAACACACCGGCTTTTACCAGACCGGAAACAATATCTAAAGCCTGCAAGTTAAGCATGGTAGCATTGATATAGTTTGCCGGATTGAAGTCAAGTTTATAAACTCCGACAATATAACCGCCAAAAATACCTATGATATCGCCAAACATTACTAAAAGCGGCATAACCACGATACCAGCCCAAATTCTGGGCGCAATCAAATAGCGGAACGGATTTGCGGATAATGTTACAAGTGCATCAATTTGTTCGGTAACACGCATCGTACCGATTTCGGCAGCCATCGCCGCACCGATACGTCCGGCAACCATTAGGGCCGACAGAACCGGCGCCAACTCGCGGGTAACCGAAATTAAAACCACATTGGCAACTGCACTTTCTGCTCCGAACTTAGAAAAACCCGAATATGTTTGCAAAGCAATCACCATACCGGCAAACATGGTCGTCAAACCTACCACCGGAAGCGAATAAAAACCCATACTCATGAATTGGCGTCCGAAAAGCTTAAAATAATATGGCGGGACAAAACAATTATAAACCGATTTTGCCACAAACTGCGTAAAACTACCGAGGTTCAAAATAAATGAAACCAACGGTTTTCCTAAGGCCTGTAAAAAAGATTCAAGTTTATTCTTCAACATTTTCATACCCTGATATTTTTCTTAAATATTACTCTTCTTTGAGTAAATTATCTCTTAATTTTACCAAAATTTTTTGCGGTGCAGATGCCTCAAAAGCATGTATGGTTAAGTACAATAATTCAAAATCAAAAAGGCGGATTTCCTGCAGTTCGGGGAATCGCTCGATTTTTTCGTTTTCATTAAGCAAATCAACCACCAAATCAATTCGGCTTTTTTCCGAATACGGGAATTTTGCTATACCAACTCCCCGGACTTCCAAAAGACCACGTAAATTTTCCGGCGCCCTACCATAAATATTTCCATCAACGGTAAAAAGCTCAACCATATCATCGGCAACCAAAATCGCATTATATTCCTCTATCAGTCGTAATGCTAAATCCGACTTTCCGGCACCGCTTTTCCCGCAAAGCAAAACGCCCTTTCCGTCAATTTGCACTAATGTTGCATGTCTTAATTCCTTATCTGACATTTTGCAAACGTCCGATTTTTTCTTCATCAAAAGTAGCTATGGTAATTTTTCGCCCTTTCCCTTCGGCAGCAAACGAAACAATCCAAGCATCACGAGGTAGAAATTCGCCCATTTTTTCGGGCCATTCAACCAAGCTGACACCGGAATAAAAGGCTTCCTCCACATCAAGCTCAAACACATCTGCAGGCTTTTCCAAACGATACAAATCGTAGTGATAAATATTAAATTCCGGCGTTGCGTAAGTCTGCAACAAGGTAAAAGTCGGGCTAGGCACTTCCAAGGCATCGGAAAGAGCCTGAATAAAAGCCCTTGCAAAAACGGTCTTCCCCATTCCTAGCGTACCGTTTAAGGCCCAAACATCACCGATTTTAGTAATTTTCGCCAATTTCTGCGCCAGTTCAATTGTTTGCGCTTCATTTTCAGATATAAAAATTTTCTCCATTAAAATGCTCCCAAAATACTGTCAAACGCACTTTCAGCTTTTTCGCCGACTGAATCGCTTGAATTTGTTTCGATTGAGATATTCGATTTGCGACTTTGCAATTTTTTCCAATCCCACGGCTTATAGAAAGTTCCGGCCCAAAGCCCGCGTTTCTTAGTGCCGGCCTGCTGTTCATATGGAACGTAAATATCGGTATTTTTGGTATAAGCTACCGCCCAACCGGCATTAACGACCACCGCCGCAACATCATAACCTTCGGAAAAACATACACCCGTTGCACGTCCGTTGTTCTGCGGACTAATGATATGACACTTAACCATCTTGTTTTGTAACCAATCCTGCAACCAATCTCTTGCCTTCTGACCACAAGCATACCCCTGCCCAAATTTATCGGCGCAAGTCTGTTGCATATACGGCGCATCAATACCCAAAAGTTTCACGTGCAAACCATTTATGCTCAGCATTGAACCGGTTACGGCACTTGCATAACCTTCGGTTGAAGGATAATCTTCCGGATTAAATCCCAAGCTGTTATCTTGATTTTTACTGCCGAACAATTTAGCAAAAAAACCATTATCGTCGTCATCTTCATCATCGTTGATTTCAATTTCATTTTGCGGTTGTTCGCTTTGTGTAAGATTCTGAACATTTTCCGCCGGATTTTCGGAATCAACCGCCGGTCGGATATTTTTCAAAAATCCCAATGAATACAAAATAAAAAGGGTTATACCGCCGAAAACAATGAACGACGAAAAAGCGCTTAAGTTAGTCTTCATTACCTTAAATAAGGTGAATAACAACATGAAAGAAACCAAGACACAAACCGCGCCTACGCCCTGAAAAACAGTGTTGTCACTCTGAGTACCGAGCCCCCCGAAATACATCAGCGCCACAAACAAAACACCCAGTCCGAACTTTTTCATCACTGACATAGCAAGCACCTTTTACTTAGCTGTTTTTTAATCGTTATTTTCTAACACTTTATGCTAAGTTTACACGTGCCAAAGTAAATATAAACTTCTTTTTCCTTTTATCCACATTTTTGGGTTTAATGATGGAATTGTTAAGAAAAATAAATAGCTTGACAAAAAAATAATAATGGATTAAAATCCAGTCGTGTTTATCAATTATTGTCTCACCAAAATTTTTGCCTATGAAGCAGAAAAATTATGATGAAGGTGTACCCGGAATTGTCGGGAGCGCCCATGTGATTATGGGCGAACAAATGATTATTAAGGCTGATTTCTATCGTGACAAAGCCAACAAAAAAAATCAACTTAACGGCAAGTTGTTTGTAGTCAACGGCTTACCCGGAATTGAAGATTGTTTTGTCGGCGATTTGGTAAGAATCGCAAAAGACGGGGTTGTCAACATAACCCGGAAAATCATGACCTGTGATTTTTCTTCAATGCTTTCCAAACCTGAACTGGAACTGTTGGAACAGCAAAAAGGAGAATTTTTGTTCAACGGATTTATCGAACAGGTCAGTATCGGTAGCAGCCATGCTGCAATGCGATTCCATGTTACCAGCCGGATTAACAGCGACGGTATCAAACTTAGAGTTGATAAAGTCGTTAATTTTAAGAGTTCCGGCGAATCGGCGAATGTCGACAATCATTTTGCCAGCACCCTGTTCAGCGCACCGCTGAAACAAGCGCTGACAGTTAAGTACAGTCGCAAGTATGATAAAGCGACCAAAAAGATTGTCGAGGTGGTTTCTTTAATGGGTATAACACCCATACAAAACGCGAAAACGTTTATAAAGAAAAACTGCTAGAAAAAAGGAACCCTCTGAAAATTCGGAGGGTTTCTTTTTTTTAGAATTGATCCAAGAATGAACGCAACCGCTTTGAGCGTGAAGGATGTTTTAATTTCCGCAAAGCCTTTGCTTCAATTTGACGGATACGCTCTCTGGTAACATTAAACTGCCGTCCTACTTCTTCCAAAGTATGATCAGTATTCATACCAATACCGAAACGCATACGCAAAACACGTTCCTCACGCGGAGTTAGTGAAGACAAAATTTTGGTACAAGTTTCACGCAAGTTCGTATGAATTGCGGCATCTATCGGTTGCAAAGCATTTTCATCGGCAATAAAATCTCCGAGCGACGAATCATCTTCATCTCCGACCGGCGACTCCAAACTGACCGGCTCTTTGGCAATTTTCATAACTTTACGGATTTTTTCAATCGGCATTGATAACCGTTTTGCCAATTCCTCAGGCACCGGCTCGCGCCCCATCTCCGAAAGCATTTGGCGCGATGTTCTGACCAACTTGTTAATAGTTTCAATCATGTGAACAGGAATTCTGATGGTCCGTGCCTGATCGGCGATTGAACGTGTAATAGCCTGACGAATCCACCATGTAGCATAAGTCGAAAACTTATAGCCACGGCGATACTCAAACTTATCAACCGCTTTCATCAACCCGATATTGCCTTCCTGAATTAAGTCCAAGAACTGCATCCCGCGGTTGGTATATTTTTTAGCAATCGAAATAACTAAACGCAAATTTGCTTCAATCATTTCTTTTTTAGCACGATCAGCCTCACGCTCACCCTTTTTGATTGTATCAACCATGTGACGGTATTCGCTTATCGGCAGTCCGCATTCTTGAGCCATTTGCGCAACATTTTTGCGTATTTCCGTAATTTCGTTTTTATACTTCTTTACAAAGGCACTCCAATTTTTATCTTTTTTAGCCGCAATCTTATCAAGCCAATTAGGGTCAAGTTCTGATTTTTGATAAGCTTCAAGAAAATCCTCACGCTTAATTTTACAAGAAAGGGCATCTCGCAGAAGTTTTCCTTCATAACCCATCAGGCGCTTATTTATATCGTTCAGTTGCTCGACCAACTGCTCGACTTTACTGTTATTCAAATGAATTGAATTTATCAGCTCTATCAGCTCTTTTTTAAGTTTCAAATACTTATTTTCGGTCGTTGCGGTAATTTTACGACCAGCCAAAATCGAGGCCATACGTTGACCTTGAATTTTTTTCAGGTCATCATAATATCCGGCGATTTTATTTAAAGTATCGATTACCTGATCCATCAACATGCTTTCCATCGCGGAAATCGGTGTACTGTTTGGATTTCCTGAAGATTCGGATACCGACATTTCATCATCGGAGCCTTGCTCATCGTCCATCGGTTCGACATCTTCTTCATCAAGTTCATCGTTCTCGTCAATTTCCATATCCGAGCCCAAATCGTCGATATCGCCGTCAATATCCTCATCAAGTTGGTCGAGGTCATCGGTGTTTAGATCTTTTGCTACTTTTTCCAAATCATCGACTTCGGCATTCTCATCGCCGTCATCATATACAATGGCTTCGCTGTCATCGCCGAAAGCCATTTCCAAATCAATAATATCACGAAGTTGGATATTACCGGCAATCAACTCATCACGCCATGCCGATATAGCTTTAAGTGTCAACGGACTTTCACACAATCCGCCTATCATTACGTTTTTTCCGGCCTCAATACGCTTAGATATAGCAATCTCACCTTCGCGAGAAAGCAGTTCAACCAGTCCCATTTCTTTTAAGTACATTCTGACCGGATCATCGGAGCGACCTAAATCTTTGGCATCAAGATTACTCGATTCTTCATAATCATCGCTATCATAATTATTGTTAGAATCGCCGCTTTCTTCCTCATCGTCATCATCAGTGTCGGAAACAATGTTAATTCCCATTTCCGATATAGCGGACATTATATCTTCAATTCTGTCGGATGAAAGTTTTTCCGAAGGCAGAGCTTTATTCAGCTCTTCCATTGAGATATAACCGGTTTCTTTACCTTTGGCAATAAGGCGCTTAATTGCTGTACTCAAAACATCGCCGACAGCAAATTCAGCATTATCGGCATCATATAAATCTTGATTTTCTTTGTCTGACATAACGTTCCTTAAAAATCGATTTTTTGCCCTTAAAAGGCAATAAATTTCGCTAGCAGGATAGTAATAGTTAATTTAATTTAATTTGTCAACAGTTGCTTTTCAATATTCGCCATTATTTTTTATAAAAAAAGCTTGCTTTCTGATTTTTTTTATGTATATTAGCGCTTGTCCCTTGCCGGATTTTAATGCTAAAAGTTCGGCTATACATTAACCGGCTCAGTTTTGAGCCATTTGTTGAGTTATCCATAAGGAGATATAAAATATGGCAAATTACGAAGGCGTTATAATCGCCCGTCAAGACCTTGGCGCTTCTCAGGTTAATGACCTCGTTTCAAATTTGAGCGAAGTTATTAAAAAAGAAGGCGGTGAGGTTGTAAAAGTCGATAACTGGGGTTTGAAAAATCTCGCTTATCGCATTAAAAAGAACCGCAAAGGTTATTATGTTTTGTTAAACATCGTTGCCCCTGCAAACGCAATTTCCGAATATGAAAGAATTATGCGTCTTAATGAAGACGTTATTCGTTATATGACGGTTAAAGTTGAAAACTTTTCTGAAAAAACGGCTGAAGAAGCTGCCGTTGCTAATGATGAATAAGGAGATAACAGATGTCAAAACAATCATTTTTCAAAAGAAAATCTTGTCCGTTTTCAGGTGAAAACGCCATTAAGATTGATTATAAAGATGTGAAGACACTTTCTCGTTATATTTCCGAGAAAGGCAAAATTATTCCGTCACGCATCACTTCTGTTTCAGCTAAAAAGCAAAGAGAATTGGCTCGTGCCATCAAACGCGCTCGCTATATTGCTCTGTTGCCGTATGTTGCTATGTAGGAGGGGACAATGGAAGTAATTTTACTCGAACACATTGAAAAATTAGGTAAAATGGGTGATAAAGTTAACGTTAAAAACGGTTATGCCCGTAACTATTTATTGCCTCAGAAAAAAGCTTTGCGTGCAACCGAGTCGAATATGGCTTATTTTGAAGCTCAAAAAGCAGCTTTAGAAGCTCATAACAAGGAATTGTTTGAAACTGCTTCTAAGTTAGCCGAATCTTTGAACGGCTTCAGCGCCGTCTTGATTCGTCAAGCAGCCGAGACCGGTCAGCTCTACGGTTCTGTTACGATTCGTGACATTGCCGGAGCAATCAAAGATGCCGGCTTTGACGTTGCTCGTCGCTATGTTTACATGGAAAAGCCGATTAAGGATTTGGGCATTTACCAAATTAAACTTAATTTGCACCCTGAAGTTTCACAAACGATTTTGGTAAATGTTGCCAGAACATCTGAAGAAGCTAAAAAACAGGCAAAAGCTTATAATCAAGAATAATTCTTGGATGTAAAGTTAGAAACAAACCGCCGAATCTTTCGTCGGTTTGTTTTTTTATTTTCTAAATTCCGCAACCGATACAACGCAAAACAGCGAATAGCGTGTGCAAATAAGAAGAAGCCTCTTTGTGCGGTGTACAAAAAGAGCCTTCAGCAATCTGAAGACTCATTTTTGTAA